>JAJQFK010000154.1 GCA_021201175.1 Candidatus Gastranaerophilales bacterium
ATTTGAGCATTTATACTTGCTCTTGTATCGGAATCATTTGCACTGCTTAATGAAGTGTATAAATCAGCCAGCTCTGTTGACTGAGATACTTGTAAGGACGATAATTGCTGGTTTAAACTTAATGTTCTTGTTGCAAGATTATATTGTTCATTTGAACGTTGGGTCTGTTGCAAACTTACTGAATTTATTTGTCCGGTTAAAACTACTTTTCTTTGTGCGAATAATGCGTAACCCATTTTTACTATCCTTTTTTCGTATCTTGTATATATATAAAAACAAAATAATATATACAATTGCTTCATAAAGTATATACTAAATTCTTAAATATTTGCCTTAAAGTCAACAATAACAATGTATATGGCAGTATATACTAAATTTACAAAAGTTTACAAATATCGGTCAAATATCAGGATTGTATATGAATGTACAAAAAAAGAGGAGTAAAATTTATTTTATTCCTCTTTTTTGTTTATATTTAATATGACTTATTAACCGCAGCAATTACATTGTGCGCCGCAAGTACAGCAATCATTTAAGGCTTCTGCCGCTTCTTCAAGTCTTACTTTAATACGACCATCCACAGCAATACCTTCACCTGTTTTTTCAGAAATTAACAGCGGATTAATATCAAGTTCATCAATAAATTTGAAGTCAGTTACAAGCTGAGAAAGTCTTAATAAAGTTTCTTGAATTTGGTTCATTTGTGCGGGAGTTGTGCCTCTTGCACCTTCAAGTAATTTATATGCTTTAACAGATTTAATCATATCTTCGGCATCAATATCGGTCAAAGGCGCAATCCTGAAAGTTACGTCTTTCATAACTTCAACAAATACACCGCCTAAACCGAACATCATCATTGGACCATATTGCGGGTCTGTTGCTATACCGCAAACCATTTCGCGGTTGCCTTTTACCATTTCTTGAATAATTACGCCTTCTAAACCTTCAATTAAACCTTTTTCGGTTAATTTAGCTATTAAGTCATTATATTCCGCTCTTAACTGTTCTTCTGATTGAATGTTAACTCTAACCCCGCCTACATCTGTTTTATGAGATGTGGTCTTGGAAGTCATTTTCATTACAACAGGATAACCGATTGAGTTTCCTACATTCACAACTTCATCTATATTTGTTGCGAAGCCTGATTTACAAACTCTGATACCGTATGCATCAAGTACATCAATTGATTCACGTGTTGTTAACTGCGCTCTGCCTTCATTTATTGATTGTTTTATGATTTCAGCCGCTTTAGTTCTGTTTACATCATAACATGGAATTTGACCTTGCGGTTTAGACATCCATTGTCTTTGTTCGTCAAGTCTTAACAATGCTTCTGCTGCTTCTTCCGCATACATGTAGAAAGGCATATTAACTTCCATATTTGAGATTTTTGTAAAGAAATCGTTTGTTGTCATAAATACACCGACTATCGGTTTGGAAGGATTCTTTGCTTTTATTTCCATTAAAGCTTTTGCAACATCTATATCTTTTAAACCTAAGAATGGCAAATAAATAACCATAATCATATCGACATTTTCATCAGCAATAACTATTTCCAAAGTTTGAGTATAGTGTTCAATAGGTGCAGAAGCTATCATATCAACCGGATTCTTAACGGAAGCTGCGGACGGAAGAAAACTTCTTAATGTATTTTTAGTTTCATCCGTTATTTTAGCCATTTGCATTCCGCTTTCGCAGATTGCGTCAGTTGCCATAATACCCGGGCCGCCTGAATTTGTAATAATTGCGACTCTGTTTCCTTGAGGTATAGGGCAGTTTGAAAATGCTTTTGCATTCGCAAATAAATTTTTCAACGAGAATTCTCTTATAACGCCTGATTGTTTCAAGAGGGCTGCTGCTGCTTTATCTGCACCAGCCAGTGAGCCTGTATGAGAAGAAGCAGCCGAAGCGCCTGCTGCACTTCTTCCTGATTTCAATGCTAAAATAGGTTTTTTCTTTGTTATTCTTGAAGCTAATTTTCTGAAATTAGCAGGGTTTTGGATGGATTCCATATATAATAAAATTTGTTTTACATCATTATCATTTTCCCAGTATTCAAGCATTGTTTCGGCATTAATATCAGCCTGATTACCGATTGAAACAAATTGGGCAAAACCGATATTTAAGTCTTTTAATATGTTTAAGATACCGCCTCCAAGTGCTCCGGACTGTGATACAAAACCTATATCACCTTTTACCGGCAGTGATTCAGCAAATGTTGCATCCATCATAACATCGGGATTAGTATTTAAAACTCCAAGACAATTTGGACCTACACATCTCATACCGTATTCTTTTACTTTTTCAAGTAATTGTTTTTCAAGTTCAGCCCCTTCTTTACCGGTTTCTTTAAAACCTGCGGTTATAATACAAAGACCTTTAATCCCTTTTCTATAGCATTGATCGATTGTATCAAGAACAAATTTAGCGTTTACAACAATAACAGCCAAATCAACTTCTCCCGGAACTTCTTCTATTGAAGTATAAGCCTGAAATCCTTCAATAATACCGCCCTTAGGATTTACGGGGTATATTTTACCGTTGAATTTATAATCTCTAAGTCTTTGCATAATTTCAGAACCGATTGTTTTCGGTTTTGTAGAAGCACCAATAACTGCAACAGCTTTTGGCTTCATTATTTTGTCAAGAATTTCGTCCATTTTTTTCTCCTGATTTAAATCTAGTAACCATTATCTAACCAAGGGCGCTCTCTAAATTTAGCACCCAATTCTTTTGTTATTTTAATACATTCGGGAACATCAACTTTATAGTTTTTGTAACCTGTTACAACAGTTGCCGTTGTATCAAAACCTTCTTTAACAGCTTCCCGTATAAATTCTTTAACGGCAGTATAAGCACCTTCAATATTAGGCTGTGAAAGCTCGTTATATACTGTTTCATTTTCGCCGTTTAGACTTATTGAAAATTTATCTATTAATCCTTTTAATTCGGGGAGAACATTTCTTTTATATATTAAATTAGCATGCCCGTTCGTATTTATTCTGATAATAGTTTCAGGGTATGTATCCTTTATATATTTTGCGGTTTGTTTAATAATATCAAGCTTTAACATTGGTTCTCCATAGCCGCAAAATACTATTTCTTTAGAACGTCCGAGAAAATTTCGCTCAAGTTCCTTATCGCGAAATTTTTGAGTGGCGCCTTGAAAAGCGGATTGCGCGCAGAGGCTGGAGGGCGGAAACGTGGAGTTTTCGACCGTAATGCCGTTTAACGCGCGCAACCAAGCAGGTGAGCCCCAATTTTTCGGTGACGAGGAGTCATCGAAAAATGCGGGCGATACTAGATTATGTAGTTTATCTTTTATTGCTTCCAGTTGGGAAATAACGTCCTCAGATTTTACATTTTCCGTATTCAGGAATAAATCAGCACCGGCGACATCATTTTTAAGGGAGCGAATACAAAATACACAATTATTCGTGCAGCTATTCGTCAAATTAATATAAACTTTTCCGTCTAAAATATATACTAAATTATAATTCGCCATTTGTTCCACCTATAATTAAATTATGCAACAAAGAATATATGATAACAAGTATTCAGAAAAAAATTTTAATCTAAATTCGTCCGCCTTCGGATTATGAACTTAAAATAACATATTTTCAAAACATAATTAATATGATACAATAAATTTATAATTAAAAGGATAATTATTATGAATATTATGAAAAGTCAATTCTTCCACGGGGGGGGATTTTCACTTTTTAAAATCCCGCCTAAAATATATGAATCCGATACAAAACTAAAACCGGCATTTACATTAGCGGAAGTTCTCATTACCCTTGTTATTATCGGGGTAATTGCAGCGATATCGGTTCCTGTTATATATAACAACTACCAAAAAAGAGTTATAGAAACGCGATTACTTAAATTTTATTCCACATTCAATCAGGCTATTAAGATGGCAGAAGTTAAGTATGGGGATAAAAAAAGATGGTATTCAAGTAATTCCGGAAGTACCACATTGTATGATGAAGATGGAAATGCTATAGATGGTTCAAATGCAATAGATAATTGGTTTCAAAAATATTTAGCTTCAGGTTTTATAATTACAAAAAAAGAATTAAACAGTAATGGAAGTGTAAAATATTACTTAAATGACGGCAGTGCATTTGATTTCTTAACCGGTAACGATATGAGAAGTGATGATATTCATTTCTATCCCGGAGGGAATAAATGCCAAAATCCGGCAAAAAGTTATGGAGTTTGTGTCTTTGCATTTAATTTTAAACCAAATTCAACTTCAAGCAAATGGAAATATTTATACAATAAAGGCATGGAACCATATATGTTTGACTGGGACGGGACAAGAGAAAATCTAATAAATGATTCTTCATACGGTTGTAACGTAACAGGTTCGGGCAACGGGTTGTACTGCACGGCATTAATCCAATTGAACGGTTGGCAAATACCTGACGATTATCCATTTAATGTTCGTTTATAAAAAACTACTTACCTAAAATGACAATACCGGTTACAAACGTAATCCAGTATCGCCCGCATTTTTTCGATGACCTTCTTGAATTTTCTTTTCGCGAAAACAGCAGCGCCAATTGCGAGTCCGCATGTGGTGGACATGCAATCTCTGCCATTTTTAGGTCTAGATTGCTTCGCTAACGCTCGCAAAGACGGTTTGCCTCTGCCATACTCATCTCTTTATTATTAAATATTTTAAATTTTTAATAAAAAAGGGCAAAAAAATTTTTTACGGGTTTTTTTAG
>JAJQFK010000272.1 GCA_021201175.1 Candidatus Gastranaerophilales bacterium
ATTAAAAACAAGTCTGAATTTTTCATCCGTAATGATAATTTCTTCACTTGCATATTTAGCTATATTTTTTAAAATAGCACTATTGACAGATGTGTCCTTATTAAAAATTTCAGTCACAAACCTCATTATATCTTCCAATCTTGAAATAAATTATATTTTTAATTTAAATCATCTTACTAAAAATTTCATTCCCCGATTGGATAGAAAAAAATCAGCCTACTTACCAATACAAAAATTTTCAAATATATTGTTCAATATATCGTCTGATATTACTTCTCCGGAAAGTTCACTTATATACATCAGTGCAGATTTTATATCAATAGAAATTAAATCCTGTATTTCGTTATTTTTTGCGGCAATGAGTGCATTTTGAAGTGCAGTTTGAGCAGACTCTAAACATTTTTGCTGTCTTTTGTTTGTAATAAATTCGACTTCTGTTAAATTTTCACTTAATACCGCATTTTTGATTTCTTTTTTTAAAAGTTCAAGATTTTCTCCGGTTTTAAGAGAAATACAAATTGCCGTATCATCTCATTTAGATGTTAAATCGGACTTTGCTGCCGCCTTTATAAATTTTTTATTTTTAATCAAATTAAAAATTTCTTCATCTTCTATTGTAAAGCCCTCGTTAAGGTCATATAAAAATATGACTAAATCAGCTTCTTGCAGATATTTTTTAGAATAATCAATACCGATAGCTTCAACTTTATTTATGTTTTTGTTATCACGAATACCGGCAGTATCAATAATTTCAGCGGCAATTCCCTCTATATCAATAGTTTCCCGGATAACATCGCGGGTTGTTCCCGCTATATCTGTTACAATTGCCCTGTCTAAATTCAGAAGCGAATTAAATAATGAAGATTTTCCGACATTGGGTCTGCCGGCGAGAACAATTTTTATTCCCTGTCTAAAAATATTTGAACTCTTAGAAAAACTTAAAATGTATTGAATTTTAGTCAAAATTTCTTCCAGTTCTTTAATAATATATGGATATTCAGGCTCTTTTACATCTTCGGGAAAATCAACGGCTGCAATAATTCTTGACAGTATATCAACTATTTGTTCTTTTATTTTTGCCGTTTCAATTGAAAGTTTCCCGAATAAATTCTGTGCACTTGTAATTGCGAATTTTTCCGTACCTGCATAAATTAAATCCAGTACAGCTTCTGCTTGTGAGAGGTCTATTTTTTTATTTAAAAAGGCTCTTTTAGTATATTCGCCTTTTTGAGCATATCGTGCTCCTTTTGTAATTGTCAAATCAAGAATTTTATTAGTAATGTGAACTCCGCCATGACATTGTATTTCAATAACATCTTCACCCGTATAGCTGTTTGGCGCTTTAAACGGCAGAACAATAACGTCATCTATTTTTTTGTTATCTTCGGTTATCAGACCATGATAAATAGTTCCGGCTTTAAGGTTTTTATGGGAAAATATTTCATCTATAATTTTAAAAGAATCTTTTCCTGATATTCTTATAATACTTACTCCGCCGTTCCCTAAAGGAGTGGCTATTGCACTTATTGTATCTTCTATAAACCCGTTTTGCATTTTAATTTCCCGTTATCAATCTTTGAATCTGTATTTTATAAGTGTAAAAATAGCATGAAGTCCGTCTTTCCAATTTATTTTTTTCCCTTCGTCATGACTTCTTCCCAAATAATTAATAGGTACTTCTTTTAATCTTATTTTTTGTTTTAAAATTTTAGCGGTAATTTCGGGTTCAAAATCAAATCTGTCGGAATTTATTGTAATATTCTTTATAAATTCGCTTTTAAAAGCCTTGTAGCAGGTTTCCATATCTGTAATTTCAGCATTGTAAAGAATATTAGTTAATATAGTTAAAAACTTATTCGCAATTTTATTTTTTAGAAGAAAATTTTTAAGATTTTCTTTGTTTCTAAATCGGGAACCATACACAACATCCGCTTCATCGTTAATTAATAAAGGTAAGAGTTTATCATAGTCATCCGGCAGATATTCTAAATCAGCATCTTGAATCACAGTGAAATCACCCGTAACTTTTCCAATAGCACTGCGAATTGCAGCGCCTTTTCCTTTATTTTTATCATGGAACAATATGGTATACTTATCAGCAAGATTTTTTAAAATCTCTTTTGTTCCGTCTGTTGAAGAATCATCAACAATTATTATTTCTTTTTCCAAGCCCGAAAAAGCTGCCTGTTCCACTTTTTCCAACAGTTGATTAACAGTATTAATTTCATTAAAAACCGGTATAATTATGCTTACCTTTT
The DNA here is from genome assembly GCA_021201175.1 of Candidatus Gastranaerophilales bacterium. Lineage (GTDB taxonomy): Bacteria > Cyanobacteriota > Vampirovibrionia > Gastranaerophilales > Gastranaerophilaceae > Avigastranaerophilus. The sequence goes on from JAJQFK010000272.1 coordinate 2,259, forward strand.
TCATATTTTCTCATTTCTATATAATTTGATTGCGCCCGCTTTTTTGGAGAACGGTATTAATTCTATAAAATGTATTGTATAATGAAATTGTTAGTTTGTTAAGGATAAATATGGCAGCTGAATCAAAGAGCAAATTGTTAAAAGAATCTGTTGAAGATGCGGATTATCTGCTAAAAAGAGCAATTGAATTTTTAGATGAGGAAAATTATAAACAGGCGGTTAAAAATTTATCCGGTGCTCATAAAATATTTCTTGCTTATAAAAATATAGCAAAAGTTTCTGTATGTTTATCTTTAACGGGATTAGCGAAATATGTTGATAAAACGGAAAGTTATTATAAATCTTTATTAATGCTTGAAGATTCCAAATTTCTTGCCGAAAGTACAAAATCAAAAGAATCGGAAGCAATAAACAAGTATGCGTTTGCCGTAATTTACTTTATGGAAAATAAGTATAATGAAGCGCTATATTATCTAAATTATGCGAGTTCAATTCCGGAATCATATATACTGTTAAAAATAAAAGCTTATGAACTCTTATCAATTACAAATATAAAGCTGCAAAATCCGAAATTAGCATGCGAGAACTTAGATAAAGCAATAGAACTGGCAAAAAAGTATAATTATAATGAAAAGGCGGCAAAGTTATCGGAATTTTCACAAAATTTTATAAATTTAAATTCCGGATTTAAAAATATTCATGAAACCATAAATACAAAAGATTCCGATGAGCAGCAAAATGCAATGCTGCTTGTCGCATTATCTAAAATTGCAAGAACGGTAAATGCAGAAGCTAATCTTGATAAACTTTTAATGACAATTGCCGAACAGACCAAAATAGTACTAAATGCCGACAGATGCAGTGTGTTTTTGTACGATAAAGATAAAAATGAGTTATGGTCTAAAGTTGCACTGGGCATGGAAAGTGAAGAAATAAGATTTCCGGCGGATAAAGGATTTGCCGGGCATGTAATAAAAACAGGCGAAACAATCAGAATAAAAGACGCATACAATGATAGCCGCTTTAATCGTGAAATAGACAGACATACAGGATATAAAACCCGTAATATGCTGTGTATGCCTATAAGAAATATAAAATTTGAAACAATAGGAGTGTTTCAGGTTCTGAATAAAAAAAACGGAGATTTTACAAGAGCTGATGAAGATTTACTTTTTGCAGTAGGAACAAATGCAGGTATTGCTATAGAAAATAATCTGCTTTTTAACATAAGGCAAAAAATGCTGGAGGAACAGCAAAAGTTATTCGCCGGATTTATTGATACACTTGCGGCTTCCATAGATGCAAGAGATAAAATAACAATGGGTCATTCAAAACGCGTAAGATTATATTCTGAATTAATCTGTAAACAAATAAATTTGAATGAAGATTTAACAGAAATAATATTAAAAGCCGCAATGCTCCATGATATCGGAAAAATAGGAATAAAAGATGCGGTGCTTCAAAAAAAAGGAGCATTAACAAAAGAAGAATACGAGCACATAAAAGAACATGTAAAAATAACCTACGACATTTTATGTAAAACTAATTTAAATGTTTCTTTTGCAGAAATAACGGAGATAGCAGCCTCTCACCATGAAAAATACGACGGAACCGGATATTTTAGAGGATTAAAAGGCGAACAAATACCGCTGGGCGGGAGAATACTTGCCGTAAGTGATGTTTTTGATGCTGTAACTTCCGTTCGTCATTATCGAGACAGAATGCCTTTTAAGGATGCACTAAATATTATTATTGAAGGAAGGAATAAGCATTTTGACAGTAAAATAGTTGATGCGTTTCTTTCTGTTCCGTGTAATTTAATAACAGAAATTTTAATAAGCGAGTATAATATGGACTTTAAAGAACAGGATAAACAAATTTTAAGCAGTCTGTCATTAAGAGATTTGGCGAAAATTTTAAATAATGATGAGAAAAATAAAATAGCAAAAATATTCAATAGTTATTATATCCGTTCAAATATGTCTGTTTCGGAAGCGGGAATAAATGTATAAAGTATTAATAGTGGAGGATCACGCACTTATAAGATTCGGTCTTAGAACGGCATTGGAATCTAAAGAGTATATAGATGAAATTTATGAAGCGCCTACAGCTGAGGATGCTATTAATATTATAAATAATAAATTTACAGATGTTGTAATTATGGATTTAGGACTTCCGTTAATGAACGGCATTGAGGCGTCAAAAGAGATAAAAAAAATAAATCCGCAAATAAAAATTATTATTCTTACTTCCCATGATAACAAAAGTGAAGTGATAGAAGCAATCAGAGCCGGAGCAAGTGCATATTGTTCAAAAGACATTAATCCCGATAAACTTGCAGATGTGGTTTTATCAGTTATGGAAGGCGCTTTGTGGTTTGATTCAAAAATATCCGATGCCGTATTAAATGCATTAAAGGAAGAAAAACACGTAAAAGAATTAAATATATCAGATGATTATAATCTTACAGAC
>JAJQFK010000292.1 GCA_021201175.1 Candidatus Gastranaerophilales bacterium
GTGTATAACCTGCTGTATCAGTTGCGGAAAAAATTTTATAAGTAGTGTTCTCCTTTTCTTCAACAGGCATGTATTTGCCAAGATTTTCTTTCCACCAATTTCCATAATTCTCGAGCCTTGCAGACCAGCCGGACTTAATAAATCCCGGATTCTCAATATCTGCGAGCCTTACGGCATTTGAAAGATTAGAATAAAACTTTTTTAATCTTGAAGAAACTTCCTTTTTTCTATAATTAGCCATTAGTGTCGGCACCGTAACAGCCGCAATAATTCCGATAATAACAAGGGTAATGAGAACTTCCGCTAATGTAAATGCAAATTTTTGTTTTTTATTTTGTTGACTTTTTCTTGTTTGTGTTACAAAACTTGAAACTACCCCCCCCCGTGCGACTTTTTATGCTGTCCATAATAATTATCTCCTATTTACTAATACATTTTTATTATAACATTTTTATTTTATTTTAGAAATATATTCATTAAAATATTTAATTAATTGCAATAACTTCCCCCTCTTTTAGCACGCTGTAAGAGGATGTTAAAACAGGAAAAGTAATATAGCTGCCATCTTCATTGCCGACCTCATTAATAGTATAATCAACATCCGCAGTTAATTGCACCTGAGTTCCGCTTGTATCGGTATAATAAACTTCCAATTGGCTTGAGTCCTCAATATAAAAATCAAAGTCAAATGTAGTAGTCGAACCGTTCCCCGACCAATTGTTATATGGATTGCCTTCCGGTATCATTTTTTTATTCCTTTTCTATAAAAATTACATCTTGATTTTTTGTATCTTTTTAGATACAATATAAGTATGAAAGAAATTTTTTATTACAAAACTATTAACGGTAAATGTCCTTTTGATGATTGGTATAACAGCCTTGATAAAAGTATAAAACTTTTAATTGACAGAAGAATAGACAGAATAGAACAGGGTAATTACGGATATCACAGGCGGTTTGATAATATTGTAGAAATAAAATTCAAACAGGGAGCAGGGTATCGAATATATGCAGCAGAATATGAAGATACAATTATTATAATTTTATGCGGCGGTGATAAATCAAAACAGAGCAATGATATAAAAAACGCTAAAATTTATATGGAAGATATAAAAGAAAGGTTCAATTAATGGATACGGATAAAATAAAAAATGAATTTAAAACTCATGATGAACACATGCAAGAAGCATTGCAAGATATGGAATATCAAAAAATGTATTTGAATGTAAGTATTCAAGATTTTATAAATGACGGCAATTATGAATTGTTTTTTGCTTCGCTTGAGAAGGTGATAAAAGCACGCTATAGTATTTCTGAATTTTCAAGGAAAACAGGAATAACAAGAAAAGCGTTATATGAAATGTTCAAAGGCGAGCGCATACCTCGTTTTGACACAATAGGGAAATTACTAAAAGAATTAGGCTACACTCTTGAAGTTGCATAAATGTAATTATTTATGCTTTTTCTTTTTCGACTCTTGTAATTCCTATCTCTCGGGCAAGCCGCATACTACGCTCCGCTGCCGTATGCTTATGCCCTCACTTATTCGAGTTGCACTCTACGGAATTACGCTTTTTCACCCGTAATATGCCTTGCTTTGTTATCGGTATAGCCGAGCATTTTCAAGCCGCCTTTTTGTATATCCCCTTGAGTGATGTCATAAACACCCGAACCCATATCAAAGGCACTGTTAACGGGAACACCCGTCCTTATTTTTGCAAATTCACCAATCATTGTTAAATAATCTTCAAGCGAAACATCTTCTTTAGCTATTTTCATTATTTCCTGTTCCTCTCTCGGGTGTAGAGGGGAAATAATAAGCGGTTTTCGGCATATCAAGTCCGTATTTTTTAATAAAGACTTCATTAATTTCAGGATAAAAAGAATTAACCATTTTATCATCAATGAGCCTAATTGTTCATCCTGCTCGGTGTTAAGTTTATTCAAATTACGCAGTTTAGCAAAAAAGTTTATTTGTTTTGTAATCATATTTACCGACAGTTCTCGAGCCTTTTTTAATATTCTTTGTACCTTCGAGTTCTTTATTAATTTCGGATGCAAGTTTTTTTCTGTAAGCATTATCATCCATTGTTTTAGCAATATCGAGAATATTATCAATTCCGGCTCTTAGCATAACAGGTGAAGAGCTTGCACTATCAAGAATATTAGCCGTTAATTTTGCTTTATCGGAAGGCTGTAAAAAATCCAAACTTTTCACGGTTGTTTTTACAAGTTCTTTAAATGCTTCCACTTCGCCGAGATTATACACATCTTTAAGCTCATGAGCTTTTTGCAGAATAATTTCTTTTGCCTGTTGGAATTTGTCAAGATTTTCAAAACGTTCGATATAAGCGGTATCGTTTTCCCATTTTTCCATGTATGTTTCTTGCAGTTCAGAGTTCATAATATACTGCAAGCGGAATATCTCTGTTTTCTGCTTTTTTAAATTCTTTAATCAAGTATACATATTGAGCTTCCGTTTCATTAACAAAATCATAATTGTCAGAAGTTGTTCTGTAAGTTTGATTAATAATATCTTCATAAGCCAAACGTGCAAGATTATAATCACTGTCCGTTTCGTCATTTTCATAGCTTACTCCGGTATCGTGATAAAACTCTCTCCAATCGGGCAGCTACCGTTAGAAGCAGTAATTTTATCCGCTGCTTTATCTATAAGAAACTCAATATTTTCCTGCTTTTTTACGATTGATTTATTTTTTGATTTTGACTCCAAAACCGATTTTAAATACTTTCGTTTTATGTAACCGTCCTATGCCGCCGTTACGGAGTTAGGCAAAGCCTAACGGAGTGAACAAATTTTCTTTCTGAAAATTTGACAGGCGGAAAAATCCTTTCAGTGTGTGAAAAACTATTGTTAATGTGTACACATTGTGTTATAATAAAATTATGGAATATAAATATGAAGTATTTAAGCTAAAAGGTAAAAAATTTGTTGTTAAATTGGATAGAAATCCGATAAACAATGAATTTGAATACCACATGTATATAAGACATCTGATAATGCCGGACAAGCAATTGCGGCATATTTTACAAAAATATCAGAAATATATAACAAAGAATATAACAGATATGAATTATACAGTGAAAAACTGAATATTACTGTTTATTATACATATTTAAAAGAACAAGATATTTTATTAATTACAGCATTTTTTCAAGGAGAAGCCAATGACTAAAAAAGTTCACATCCCTAATATCGGTATTTCAGAGGTAACAGAGTATATTCCGGCACCTGATGAAGAAGAAAAAATTTTACAATTTGAGAAACAAGCCGAAGAAGATATCAAATTAAAAAAACAAACAGCAAATATCCATTTAAGATGGTCTGAATTTGAGATAAGACGTGCAAAAAAAATTGCCGAAAAACTTGGAATGCCATACCAAACCTATATTAAATCAACTTTAAAACAAGCAATGGATAATGACGAAAAGAAGTTTAATTAAGCCCTCTTGTATTTCTAAGCCTGTAAAAAAATCATTTTTTAAAAGCTGTAAGTATCACTTTGTTTATCAGCCGCAATTTGAACATTCGATTGCGGATTATAATTAATTAAAGTAGGAATTAAGAAAACATTATTTGCCCCCATATCATTAATATTTTTGGCGCAACCTTTGCGCAAAAGTAAAATATATTCGCATTTTTGCATGTAATATTTGTTTGGAGTTGCGTTGTTTTTTACCCATACAAGCAAATTTAAAAACTTAAAGCACGTCTTCTCTGCTTCCGGCAAGAGTTCTTTTAAGTTACGTGAATTTATCATCAGATATCGAATATTTTAAAATTACAAGTAATAGAACAAGCTAAATACGGCTATTCTATAGACATGCAACAAAATCAATGTTTTAATTTTGCATTAAAAGAAGGTTATAATGTATCCGGTATATATATTGATGACGGTTATACCGCTAAAAATACAAACAGACCTAAATTTCAACAGCTTTTAACTGATATAAAAAGTAAAAAAAGTAATATTAATGCGGTTATTGTCTGGAGATGTGATAGAATGGTAAGAAATAACGGCATATATCATTCAACAATAGTACCTAAATTTGCGAAATATGGTGTTCTTCTTTTATCTGCAACCGAAAATAATGATATTAATAATCCTTATGGAAGATACATTAGAAATACACAAATTAATAATGCCGAACTGGAATCGGAATTAACAAGCATAAGAACCATTCAAAACTTAAAAGAAAAAGCAAGACAAGGATATTTTCCAGGGGCAATACCGCCCGTTGGATATATCAGAGAAAAAATAGACGGTAAAAAAATAATAATTCCGGATAAAGAAAAAGCACCATATTTAAGAGAAGTTTTTTAGTTATATATTGATGGTTTTTCATATAAAGAAATTGCTTTAAACTTGGCTAAAAAAGGTTTTACACATAACAATAAACCTTGCAGCAGAAAATTAGTTGAAAACATTTTAACAGTTTACGACATTTTTTATATTGGAAAATTCAAATTCAAAGGTGAAATATATGCAGGAAAGCATTAACCAATAATTTCACTTGAAAAATATTCTGAATTTAAAACGATGCGTGAAAGTCGTTTTATAACAAAATCAACAAAACATAATTTTTTATACAAGGGCATGATTCTTTGTCCTAAAAAAGAAAGAATGTTTGTTGGTGAATTGCAAAACGGAAAACATAAGAGCGGTGAATACAAATATTATAGATGTCATCACAAATGTGAGT
>JAJQFK010000294.1 GCA_021201175.1 Candidatus Gastranaerophilales bacterium
GTTTAGTAACCATTAAGTCGTCATTTTTAACTTTGAGTCCTTTTATAAATTCCTGAACTGATTCACTGGTTTTTGCTTCTCCTTGTATACCGATTCCGCCTTTTTCATTTGCAACAAACTTATTAATATATATGGATTCAGGAGTACATTCTCCTAATGCTGCATATACTTCAATTACATTTTTGTTATTATCGACAATTCTGGTTAAAACCGGAAATATATTTTCGGTTTGATTACCTTCTGCTTTTTCTTTTCTTTTAAATATGTCATTTTTTTGAGTTTCCAATGACTTTATGGTATCCTTTTGGCTATTTTTAATTTGAGTCATTACAAAACCGCTTAGAAAACCGACCAGTGCACCTGCAAGAATTGCCACAAAAACAACAAATACTGCAAACCTTAGAATTTCAATTTCATATTCACCGACTTCTACCATTTTAGGAAGTGCTTTATCCCCTTGAATGAAGTTAATATTAAGCGGATAATCATCATAATCCGAAACGGCAGCACCCACAGCTTCTATAGTAAGGTATGAAATCATATTTTCATCTATTGAACTGCTATTTGGTGAGATATCGATAAATTGGTCGCTTGCATTAAGATTTTTATTTAAATAATCAACACCGCCATCAAAAGGTATACCGCGCGCAACAAGTTCGGAGTTAACTTCATCGGTTTCACTTATTATAAGCAATTTTGTTGGTTTGTTATTATTTATTGATTCTGTTGCAATTTTGGAAATTGCAGAGTAAACTTCATCGGAAGAATAAGATTTAACAGCAAGAATTTCTTCTTTTAAGCTGACAAGAATATTTCCTTCCAAATAGAATGAACAGCAGCTATTTGAAGAAACAAGGATAATTTGGGTTCTTTGTCCTTTGCGCACATATTGTTCAAACCTATCGCAGAATTGAATAGCTTTAAGCATTGAAGAATAAGAAGTATCAATACGAACAAGTTCAGCTTCTATTATTGTATCAAATCTCCTAACTATTTCGTCTGATGCCTTCTGCTGTACAGCGCCGTAAATAACGCTTCTGTTGCTTCTGCCCATTACTCTTTCCATAACACATTTCGATATTACGGGTTCATTTCTTTTAAAGATATATAAATCTTCAAGATTTGTCTGGATATCTTCAATCAAATACTGTTCTGAGGCTGAATCTTCAATATCTTCAATACCGAAATGGACATTCGGTATATTCAAAGTAACGGTACATTCTCTGGGGTCTAAACCTGCCTCATTAAACAAATCTTGAACAACTTCCGCGAACTCATCATAATCGATAATTTCTCTGATAGCGCTGTTATATTTTATATTTCCTGCTGCGTATGCAAGAACTTTTTTAGATTTTTTATCAACATAAACCAGTTCTATAAAACCGCTGGCCGATATAGAAATACCGACGTGTTTTCTTATCCTGAATCCGACTGCACTTAATAATCCACTCATAATTTACTCTCATTTTATATAAACGTAACTACTATTTGTTTAATATACACATAATAATATATAAAGGCATTTTTGAAAAGAAACTTAACGTATGAAATTTTTTTATATTGCTATATCATTTAAAGTATATTAGATTAAATAATACACAGTGCGGATTTGAGCGGTATATACGGGAGTATAAAAAAATGGATGATTTTGTTTTTGGAAGAAATAATGTTTATGAATTGTTACAAAAAGGTTCAAGAAATGTAAGTAAAATTTTATTAATGAAAAATATGCGTGAAAATAATAAAATTACTCAAATTATAGATATGGCAAAGGAAAGAGGAATAATATTCCAATTTTTACCCAAAGAAAAGTTTACACAATACTCGCAATATTCGCATCAAGGAGTAATTGCTTATGTAGCCCCCGTAAAATATACCGAATTTGAAGATTTTCTTTTCAGAAAAAAAGACGGCTATAAAAAAGTAATTATAACCGATGGTGTAGAGGATCCGCATAATTTTGGTTCTATAATCAGAAGTGCAGTTTGTGCGGGGTTTGATGCCGTAATATTCCCTTCAAGAAGAAATGCAAATATAAATTCTACGGTTGAAAAATCTTCCGCGGGCGCAGTTAATCATATAGATTTAATAATGGTTAATAGTCTTTCGGCTATTATAGATAAGCTTAAAAATAACGACTTCTGGATAATTGCTTCTGATATGAATGCTAAAGATAATTACTATGACATTAATTATTGTGATATGAATTTTGCAATAGTAATGGGCTCCGAAAAAGAAGGTATATCGCAGACAATTATGAAACAATCGGATTATAAAGTAAAAATACCAATGATTAATAAATTTGATTCTTTAAATGTTGCAAATGCCGCAAGTATTGTTATGTATGAATCCGTAAAACAAACAATACAAAAAACGGGGAATGATGTATAATAATTTTAGCTGGAGGCATAATGTCTGAAAATCAAGATAATTTTTCAATAAATGACGAAGAATCACAGGAACCTGATTTTACTGTCGGCGAAGAAGAAGATATAATTACGGCAGTTGAAGAACCTAAAACTTCTGAAACACAAAACAGTGCTATAGCTGATGATTCTGTTAAAATATATTTACAACAAATCGGAAAAATAAAACTTTTGACCGCTGAACAAGAACTTGAAGTAGCAAGGCAGATAAAAGAACAAAATTCCGAAACCGCAAAAAAAACTCTTGTAAATGCTAATTTAAGATTAGTTGTAAGTATTGCAAAGAAGTATATAGGCAGGGGGTTATCTTTTTTGGATTTAATTCAAGAAGGAAATATGGGGCTTATGCGTGCTGCCGAAAAGTTTGACTACTCAAAAGGCTACAAGTTTTCCACCTATGCAACATGGTGGATTCAACAGGCAATTACACGTTCCATTGCAGATAAATCAAGATTAATAAGACTGCCTGTACACATGATTGAAACTTTGAGCAAAATAAAGAAAATATCAATGGATTTAACCATTGAAAACGGGGCGGCGCCTACAAAAGAAGAAATCGCATATCGAATAGGCATGCCTGTACAAAAATTATCAAACTTGATTGAATCCGCACAGGGTACAATCAGTATAGAATCTCCCGCGAATCAAAAGGATGAGAATGCTAAATTATCAGACTTTATTGTAGACGAAACCACCCTGTCGCCGGATTCTAAGGTTACACAGGATAATCTTTTTTGCGATATAAAAAAAATGTTGAATCATTTAAGCGAAAAAGAACGAAATGTATTGATTATGCGCTATGGACTTGATGATAACGGGGAAAAGAAAACTCTTGAAGAAATAGGAAGCTATTACGGTGTTTCCCGTGAACGTATAAGACAAATAGAAAACCGCGCAATGAGCAAACTGAAAAAACTCTGCCGTAATAATAATGTAAATAAAAATCTTAAAAATTATATATAAATTATTGCTATTATTTTAGTTTGTATGATATAAATTAAAATAGCGTTTTATAAAAATAGGGATTACATTCCATGGAAGATATCTCCTCCGTCAAGTTTGCAAGCGTTATAGCACGTCTGCTTGATGACAAAAAGGCAAAAGATATTAAAATACTTAATATTTCCAATATATCTGTACTCGCAGATTATTTTGTAATATGTTCATCAGATACCGGAACTCATGTTAGAGCATTAACAGGACATGTCAGAGAGAAAATAAAAGAATTTTTCGGAAGGATTCCGATAGGTGAAGAAAATGATGCCAGAAATCGTTGGAATTTGCTTGATTATGGCGATGTCATCGTTCATGTTCTTCATAAGGAAGAACGCGAAACTTATGCCATTGAACGATTTTGGAACCATGCTTTATGTATGGAAGAGTCTGAATGGTTGGAAAACTCAAAAGAATATTCTGAATTTGAAAATTAGAAAAAGAGGTAATAAAATGAAAAAAACAGTTCTTATTTTAAGCTTGATTTGTGTATTTTGTTCTGCTGCTTATGCCGATATCTTTGATAACTTGACAAACTTAACACCAAGCCAAAAACAACAGCTTACAATAGCACATAACGCTTATAAACAGGAAAATAATTCCATAGAAACAAGAATAATGGATTATAATAATAAACTCGCACAATTAAAGAATGATAAAGAAAAATCCGAATCGCAAATTTCATTGCTTTCAAGTGCTTACCAGAGAAATCTTGAAACTTTAAAGTCAAAACAGGCTCAATTACAAAAAGATACAGATGCTAAATATAAATCAATTATGACTTTAGAACAGTATAATCAGTATAAAGCACAAGAAGTAAATGTGCAGGATTCATTTAATAAGTTTTTACAAAAATAAAAGGGGGCTATTTTGAATAAAAAGTTTCTTAGTAATTTTGCGGCAGTTTGTTTGTCATTATTATTGTTTTGTTTAAATGCAGATGCTGCCGTAACTTCAAAAACAGATATATATAATAAGGCTGTCAGTATAAATAAAGTATCACAGTTCGATTTTTCATCTTTCATTCCTAAACAAGAGGTAATAGGCGACCGAAAAACTAATTTTAATTTGATTACGGAAATGTATAAAAAAGAAGCAAGTGTGGCTACCGAAGATTTAAGAAGAATTATAGTTGAACTGGAAAATCTTGAAGGTTCTGCGCAGCAGGATACGCAAGAAAAACAACAACAGTTGTACAATCAGGCAGACAGAATTATTTATGATTTTGATTCCAAAAGTTATGCATATATTATGCGTCTTGAAAGTGTATTGCCTTCTATCACTTATATAA
>JAJQFK010000042.1 GCA_021201175.1 Candidatus Gastranaerophilales bacterium
ATAATTGTATTTTCAGCAGGAAATAATTTTGAATAATATTCATCAATATCTTCTTTTTGGATGGAAGGTATAGTTTTTTCAAGCACTTTTCCCGTATTACCGTACGGGGTATTTTCCCACATTGCAGTCCTAAATTCATCAAATGCAAGAGAATCGGGAGTATTTTTTTTGTTTTTTATGCTGTGCAGTTTATCTGATTTTACTCGTTCAATATCAAACGAATCAAGAGAAGCCTTATTAACCACTTCATCAAAAACCTCAAGCGCCAAATCTTTTTCATTTTTAGTAAATTTTGCGGAAATACTGAAAGAATCCCCGCCGGATACAGGCGCAAGCCTTATCCCGTTTTCCTCTAAAATTAATGATAATTCTTGATTTTTATATTTGCGGGTGCCTTTTAACATTGTTTCCGCTGTAATCGCCGCAATTCCCGGTGTTTTTTCAATATTGTTGCCGCCTTTTGAAGCCATTTCTATCGCTATAATATCATTTGCCGGATTCTGTGTTATTAAAAGCACTGCCCCATTTTCTAATTGATATTTTGTTGTGTTTTCATCTTTGCTGATAACTTCAGCAGAAAAGTCTTTTTGTGGTTTCTTTTCTATTTGCGGTTTCCCTTCTTTTGAGGGTAATATAACGGATATTACCGCTGAATTTATATTAAGATATTCTTTTGCCGCTTTTTTTAAATCTTCTTTTGTTACTTTATTTATATTGTCTATATAATTCTGGTAATAAGATACATCATTTGTTATTGTTGCAGTGTAGCCTATAGAACTTGCGATACCGGATATTGACTCACGAGAATAGTATGTATCGCGCTCTATTATTTTTTTTGCCTTTTGAATTTCTTCGGGAGTAATTTCATTTTTCTGCAATTTTTCTATCTCTGCAAAAATAGCAGATTTTAATCTTTGAATATCTGCTGTTAAATAATTTGCAGAAATATAAAATATAGAATCATCTTTCATTGAAGAATGTCCTGCATATATGGAGTGTACAAGCTGTTTTTCCTCTTTTATATTTTTATAGAGTCTTGAAGATTTTCCGTCGCCCAAAATTGTTGCAAGTACATCAAGTACATAGGAATCCTTGGCTGTCATTGGATGACAACCTTTAAATCCGATTAAAATATATCCTGTTTCTATATTTAAATCTTCTTTTGTTTCAATTTGTGATGAAGGTTTTTTGTCTGATTTATAAATAGGAGTCTGTTTTTTTACGGAATTTGCCGTGTTTTTATCAAACTTAGACTTTACGGAAGAAAGAGCTGTTTGTGTATCAACATCTCCAATTATAACAGTTGTCATATTTTCGGGGGTATACCATGTATTATAGAAATCAAGTATTTGTTCTCTTGAAATAGTTTCAATAACCTCTTTTGTTCCGATTACATCACGTTTATACGGGTGTTGAGTGTAAAATCCCTTAATCATATTTCTATACAGTATTGTTTGCGGATTATCGTTATTTTTTGCTATTTCTTCAATAACTACTTTTCTTTCTTTTTCAAGTTCTTTTCTCGGAATCAAAGGATTAAGAAGCATATCAGAGTGTAAATCAAGTGCAAGTTCAAAAAATTGCGCTGGGATTAAAATATAATAATGAGTATAGTCTTTACTTGTTGCCGCATTAGTAACTGCCCCTTTTGATTCTAAAATACTGTCAAATTCCTTTGCCGGATGTTTTGAAGTTCCCTTAAAAAATAAATGTTCTAAAAAGTGGGCAACTCCGTTATTTTCATCTGTTTCATTTATTGAACCCGTTTTTATCCATGTATCAATTATAACTATCGGATTATCATGTACTTCTTTTATTATTACATTTTGACCGTTATCAAGCTTATAACTTGAATAATCAGCAGCGAAACAAACAATTCCTATAAAAAACAATACAGCAGTTAAAATTATTTTTTTCATATTTATCCCCTGAAAACTTACCCTATTTTATTATATTATAATATAAAATTTTTTCTTCTTCTAATTTGTCCGAGAAAATTTCGCGAGAAGCGGATTTTCCGTAGAGTGAGGACAAAGTCCGAAACTCGAATAAATGAGGGCAATGTGAGTGACTGCGACAGCAAAACGAACAACTTGCCATCAAGAAGTTTTTCAACATAAGATGTGATTGTTTTCTTTTCTATTTCAGGAGCTGTACCACCTCGAAATCCGGGTTCAAGTAAAATTTCTTTTCCAACAGAATCAGTAATGTTAGTGCTTATTGTAGGAAAAGAAAATCTAAATGCTGCATATAGTGCAGAGCGATTACCTGTGGTATAAGTTAAATCTTCAAGCCCATCAATATATTCTCTTAGTGCAACTAAACGCTTTTCTTTTTGAGTTTTAGATTGAGTTTTCTCTGTTTCTAACATTAATAAATCAATATCTTCGGAGAATCTTTCAATTAAATTATATGCCTTTGATAAACAAGTTCCGCCTTTAAAAACAAATTCATTTGCGAATTCTGATTTTACCGGATTTTTAAGTAAATACGTAACCCAATAATCTTTTTCTACAATAAATTCACTTAAATTTACCTGACGAGCAGTTTCGATTATAAAATATTTAAAATCTTCGTGGCTATGTAAATACTTCATTTTTCTCAGCCCTTATCTGCCAATTTTTGGCATACAATAACGCATTCCCTACATTCAAGTATACCATAGATAAAGGATTTAAAGAATTTTTTAATTTATTTAATAAATCATTATCAAAATCAAATTCCTCTGCAATTGCTCCAATAACAGATTTTACTCTGACTGTTTCGTTAAATGCTGATTTTACAAGTGATTTCAAGTTAGCTTTATTATTTTTTATAAGATTTTTTATCTGATTAATAGTTTTTTCAACTGTTGTATCAGGAATAGTCTTAATATCAATAATGGCATCAAGGACTATTCTTTCTGCTTTTCCGCCATTAACAGGTCTTTTTCTATAAATATATTTAATCTTATTTTCTGATCTTAAATTGTAATCACAAGCAATGACTATATCGTTTGGAACCTGAGTCGTTAGTCCAAGTTCGTTGTAGCCTGCAATTCCTGAAACACAATAGAAAGTACACTTACTTTTTGCTTTTGATAACGCCAACTGTATATTAGTATATGAAGTTTCCCCTAACACAGTTGTTTTACTTTTATAATAAAACCCTCGTTTTGCTCGTTTTAGTAGCCCTTCTTTTGCAAGGTCACTAAACGCTTTTAAAACATCCATTCTCGGAAAATTTTTAAAATCATCGACAGACCAAATCTTATCAAAATTTGAATCAGACAATATTTTCTTTTTCATTTTTGATTTAGTTGTATCCATATTTTTAGTATAAACCATGTGTTATATTTTTTCAAGTATTTACATGTAAATACTTGAAATATATCTTAACTACTTATCAAACACAAAACAACACATTTCCCGCTAAAAGACTTCCATTTTGAGAGAAACCAGTCTAACATACAGTAGCTTCAAAATTAAACAAGGATACGGTATGACAGATATTAATAATAATGATATTTGGATTGATGTTGAAACATTAGCTAAACAGTCCTGCACACTTAAAACGAAACGAAAAACTACATAAAAATATTCATGAGAAATACACATTCACTCCAACCATAGAACAAACCCGAATAATGATTGACAAATGGCTTGAATTTAAGCATTCTCAGCCTTGTCCGAATGATAAAGATAAAACCATTCAACAAGTAATTAATGAAATTGAGAGACAAAACATTGATGAAAACGAACAAAATAACATACGAAAAAGTTAAAGATGCTTTGAACGATTATTTAAAGCAGCTTGAGAACAAAAAGATGAAACTTCAATTTGTTCAAAAGGTTATATCAAAAACCACTTGTATCCGTATTGGGGCAAGTATAGTTTTAAAGATATTACTCAAGAAAAATTGATTAATTATCAGAGCAAAATGCTTGCAAACGGCTATTCGATTGCAAGTATTAAAAGGTTTGTCAGTTTATTTCAAAAAATAATAAAGCAGTATTCAGAATATGATAATCTGCAATTTTCAACCCAAGATACAATTTTACCGTCACTTGAAAATAGGATTTTAACAGATAAGGAAATCGAACAAATAATAAAAGATGATACCAAAATTCAAGACTTATGGATTTTAACAACAGGACTAAATACTACAGAACTCGGTGCCATAACGTATTCAGATATTAATTTTAAAAATCAAACCGTAAATATTACTAAGGTTAAATATAAGGATAAAATTGAAAACATAAGAACAAAATATAAAATTAGGGTTTTAAAAATTCCGTCAGTCCTATTCGCCAAAATCCCTTAAAACAAAACCGGATATTTGTTTAAAGATATTGAGATTAACAATTTTGACATTTTGTTAAACACATATATAAAACTAATGCTGAACAAAAACGTGCAAATAAACATAATAAGTCGGAATTTAGGCTTTTACAAACTAACAGAATTTGAAAATAGATATAATTTGCTGTTGCCACAAGAATTGGAAGAGAATTTTCAGATTTTATAACTTTCCTGTAAAAAAATGTAATTTTACCCCAAATTTTCCTGTAAAAAAGTGTAAGTTATAAAAATATTGTTCCAAAATTCACACAATTACTTATTCAAATTTTGTTTTATAGTCGTTCAAATTATGCTCAAATACATGTTTGTGATACTATAAAGAAAAGGAGTATGAAATGGCAATACCTGATTTTCAAACATTAATGT
>JAJQFK010000133.1 GCA_021201175.1 Candidatus Gastranaerophilales bacterium
CTATTCTTCCCATATAATGAATCCGTTTTTATATTATAATATTAATTTATATGTTACTACTGACATACAAATTTTTCTACTATTTAATGTTTTTTATTAAAAAATGATAATTTGACCGGAAAAGTTTCGCGATATAACGAAACTTTTCCGCTGTATTAAATCTCTATAATTCTTTTAAATATCCGATAATTTCATCAATATGACCGTCTATATAAACTTTTTACAAATATTTAACTATTTTACCGTCCTTGTCCAGAATGAAAGTTGAGCGGTGAATTTCGGGGTTATGTTCAATATGTTCGGAAAATGCATGTTTTAATTTATCTTCTATGTCACTTAAAAGCTTAAAATTAAGTTTATGTTTATTTTTAAATTCAACATGTTCTTCAATGTTATTGCGGCTTATACCTATAACTTCCGCATACTTTTTAATTTCTTCAAGTTTTTCTTTGAAATCATTAGCTTCTTGTGTACATACAGGACTATCGTCCTCGGGATAAAAATAAACAATTAAATTTTTACCTTTAAAATCCGATAATTTATAATTTTGTTCTTCCCCGTTTTCGTTTATACCTTTTAATTCGATATCCAAATAATGCATAAATACCTCCTTTTTCAAGAATACTAACCATAAAAAACAAAATAATCATTATCCTAAACTAAACCTTAAAGAGTAAATATAATTTGTTAAAAAAGGAAACTTTCCGGTTAAATATAAGTCTTATACCTTTAAGAGTATGAAAAATATAAAATTTTATATTATAATGTAAGTTGACAAGGAGAGTGTTGTGAAAAAAAATTTTAAAAGTACGGTTTTAATAGCATTGACGCTTTTGCTTATTTGCGTAACCTGCAACAGAAGCAATACAGCAATGGCGGAATCTGATGCGGCATTATATGATATGGTCTGGAAAATAGTTAATACCAGATATCTTGACCAGACAAATAACGGGCAGGATTGGTACAGATGGCGCCATAAATATGATGATAAAATTAAAACTCCCGAAGATGCTTATGTGGCAATTGATACAATGATTGCAAGCTTGAATGACAGATATACAAGATTTGTTAATCCAAAAGAATTTGAAGAAGAAAAAAGCATGATAAAGGGTTCTTTATTCGGAATCGGGATTCAAATCGGGTTAAGAGAAGGAAAAATATTAATTATTTCCCCGATTGAAGATACCCCCGGTGAAAAAGCCGGACTCCTCGCCGAAGATGAGATACTCTCTATTGACGGAATCTCAACAAAAGATATGACTATTGATAAAGCCGCTGACAAGATTAGAGGGAAAAAGGGTACTACCGTTACTCTCGTAATTAAACGAAAAGGAGTTCCCAATAAAACATATAAAATAGTACGTGATGAAATTGAAATAAAATCAATTTCCGAAAAAACACCTGAAAATTTTAAGCTTGATGATAAAATCGGATATATACGTCTTAGTTCTTTTATGGGAAGAAATGTAGGCAATGATTTTAAAGACCTTATGATTAAGTATAAGGATAAAGAAGGTATTATTGTTGATTTAAGAGCTAATACCGGCGGTCTGCTCACAAATGCAATACAAATTTCTGATTTGTTTTTAGACAACGAAATTATTGTAAGTACTGTAGATAGGGACGGATATAAAGATACCGCGAGATCCGGTAAAAGATACTTTTCGTCACAGCCTTTAGTTCTGTTGATTAATAAGGGCAGCGCATCTGCAAGCGAAATTTTATCGGGCGCCCTAAAGGATAATCAAAGAGCAATATTAGTAGGTGAAAATACATTCGGAAAGGGACTGGTTCAAGAGGTAAAAAGTCTTACTCCGTTTAGCGCCGGACTCAATATTACTGTTCAAAAATATTTGACTCCTAACGGTACCGATATAAACAAAAAAGGTATTGCTCCCGATATAGAAGTTAAATTGACAGAAGAAGATATAAAAGCTAAAAATGATGTTCAGCTTAAAAAAGCGCAGGAAGTTCTGCTTCAAATGATTGCTAATGAAAAAATGACACTTAATAATTAACTGTTTATCTTCTGATAAATTATTTGAGCAGCATTTAATACAGGGTCAATAGCCGGTGAATACGGCGGTGAATACGGTAAATCCAAATGCATAAACGATTCCAGTTTCGTTTTACTTAGAATAGCAGGAATAACTGTGTTTATTCTTTGATTTACTTCTCCATCGCCAATGCCTTGAATTCCAAGTATTGTATGAGTATTTTTATCCGCAATTAATTTTAACGTCACAGTACCAATATTCGGCATATAACCGGCTTTGTCCTTTTTTGTAACAATCGCAAATTCCGGCTGGAATCCATATTCCAGCGCCTCTTTATAACTTATTCCGATTATTGAAATTGTAAACTCAAAATACTTTGTAATGGTTGAGTTTAAAATCCCGTCAAAAAGACAGTTTCCGCCCGCTATATTTATTGCGGCACACCTGCCTTCCTTATTGGCTGTTGACCCCATTGGAACCCAGGTATAACGATTCGTTATTAAATTAAAATTATCGGTGCAATCTCCTGCGGCATATACTCCGTTTTTGGAGGTTTTAAGAGTTTTATCAACTTTTATACTGTTTTTTATACTTAATTTTATCCCGCTGTTAATTAAAAAATCAGTATTCGGACGAACACCTGTTCCTAAAACTACTAGATCTGTTTCAATTTCTTTACCTGTATTTGTTATAACACTTTTTACTCCGCCTTCTGTGTTGCCTGAAAATGCTACAACTTCTTCGTTTAACAATATGTTAACCTGCCCCGGATTCCTTCCTATTATATAATCCGTGATTCTTTGCGAAAAATCTTCATCAAACATCTTTAGGATTTGCGGTTCTTTTTCAATTAAAGTTACCTGCAAATTATTTTGAACAAATGCTTCCATTACTTCAATTGATATATAGCCTCCGCCAAGTAATACCGCCTTTTTGGATTGCAGCATTTTTTCTTTGATATTAATACCGTCTTGTATTGTTCTTAGCGTAAATATATTTTTTAGGTTAATATTCGGAATGTTTGGAATTACCGGTTTAGCTCCGGTTGCTATTACCAGTATATTGTAAGGTTTTTTATACTTCGTATTTGTAGTTAAATCTTCCATTAAAACATATTGATTGTCTGTATCAACATCTATACATCTTTGTTTTAAATGAATATCAATATTTTGTTTTTGAAAATCTTCGGGTGTCCTGATTATAAGAGTTTCATAATTTTGAATTGTATTTTCTAAAAAGTATGGAAGTCCGCAGGCTGAATAAGAAATAATATCTTCTTGAGTATATAAGTCAATTTTAATATCACTTCTTTCACGGCGCAATTTTGCCGCAGTTTTTGGACCGGCTGCTCCTCCGCCTATTATTACAACCTGTTCCGCCATCTTTCCTCCTTAAAATATCTATTCCGGCTGATGAAACGTCATTAATATAATCCGGTGACACCCGCACATAATTCGGTGCCGCCGGAATTTTTCTCAGACATTTTTTAATCTGTTATTTCTAATTTTTTCGTTTTTTTATCTTCCTGTTCCAGTTTGGGCAAATGAAGATCAAGAATTCCTTTTTTTAAATCCGCCGTTGATTTTTCGACATCTATTTCATAAGGAAAATAAAGTGTTCTTGAATAGTTCCCGTATCGGAATTCAGACTTATGATATTTATGCTTTCCGTTTTCTTCTTCTTTTTCAATTTCTTTATGGGCTTCAATTTTTACGTAAGATTTATTTATATCTATATTGATATTCTCTTTATCAATTCCCGGAAGTTCAACCTTGACGCAGTAATAATCTTCAAACTCCTTAACATCAACCGGCATTGCCATGCCGTTTAATTCTTGATGAAAAATATATTCCGGAAAAATATTATCAAAACTTTTTTGAAGAATAGCATTTATATCTTCATTTAATACATTAAAAAAAGTATCCGGTTTCTTAATTAAATATTTCATTTCTTTCTCCTGTCAAATTAAAACTAAGATAAAAATTTATCTGGAATTAGTTTGAAGGAAAAGGAAGTATATGACATTACCCCGCAGGATAATTTAAAAATAAATTATTCTATATCTTCTCCGGTAGTATCTCCGAGCTGTTTTTGTTTTAATTTATTTACAACCGAATCTACAAGGAAGTTATAGGATTTTAAATTTTTTATTTCGGGAGAAAATTCTTTTTCTAACATATCCTCGACCATTGCATGGAGTCTTAAATCTTCTTCAACAAATTTATTATCATTTATAATTTCACTAATAAGCTCATCTCTGGCTTTATCGCTGCGTTTTAAACCTGAAAAATTTAACAGTAAAGCCTGATTTTTTATTTTGGTCAACTCTTTTACAAGTTTAAACTTTTTTAAATTGAACATTTAATAAAAATTTCTCCATCTATAAAGGAAACATCTTTTACTTCTTTTACATTTGATTCCTTTATATATGATAGAACATTTTCAACACTTTGTACAGTGTTCAATTTCTCCAGTACAAGATTATGTAACAGTGAATTGTTTTTTAATTGCGGGAATTCAGCATTTAAAACTTTTGTTACCATTTCGGAAAGTTTATTTGCATTATTATTCTTTATTGTTATGGGATTTGACACACACATATTTTGAGAATTTTCTTTACGTAAATCTCTTTCTTCATTATCTTTTATTAATTCCAAAATTACTTTTTTTTCATTTTTATACATGTGTATTTTCCTC
>JAJQFK010000041.1 GCA_021201175.1 Candidatus Gastranaerophilales bacterium
ATTTTTGACGGTTCAATATTAAAA
The DNA here is from genome assembly GCA_021201175.1 of Candidatus Gastranaerophilales bacterium. GTDB lineage: Bacteria > Cyanobacteriota > Vampirovibrionia > Gastranaerophilales > Gastranaerophilaceae > Avigastranaerophilus. Next base: position 25 of record JAJQFK010000041.1, read on the forward strand.
ATAAGTTTTATTATTAGTTTAATATTTCAAATAATAGGTACTTTAATAATATGGTTTTTGACATCATTATTTTTTGAATATATTGCAAAAATTTTTGATAAGGGCGGAAAACTTGATAAAATATTGTTCTACACGGCTTTTGTACCGATTCCGTACATATTTTTTGCTCCGTTAAATTTAATAAAAAATATTGGCGGATTAGGTTATATTTTAGCTTCTAATATTGAGTTTATATTATACTTATGGATAATTTTTCTATATGCGCTTGCTCTTAGAGCTGTATACAAAATCACTTTATCACGCTCTTTTATGCTTATTTTTCTGCCTTTTATAGCTTCGTTTTTTGCTTTATACTGGTTAATATGTTTTTTTTCAAAAATCTGGTATATATTCTCAATATAGAGAAAACGAAAATGAAGAAAATATTAATTACAATTTTTATGCTGTTAATAGTTCCGATGAGTGCAGGAGCTAAAATGTCAACGACAGAAACTATAAGCAGTATAGAGAATAACATGTTTGGTTATGACTATAGTAAAGAGTCTGAAACAAAAAGACTTGAACGAATAGAAATGCAGCTTTACGGTATAAAAAGGGAAGGAACCCCGCAAAAAAGGCTGGAGGATATAAAAAACGATATAGGCTATGTAGAAGCAGATGAAATAGCATCACCGGCGCCGATTCCTTCTAATCAACAGCGGCAATTTGATAAACAAAAAGGTCAAGTTCCTGATGATATAACAGCTTTAAAGGAAGATTCAACTGTTGAATATCCTATGGTTGACAAAATGGAACAGCAGATTTTTAGTACTACATATAAAAACGAGAATATTTATAATAGGTTAAACAGACTTGAAGAAAAAGTCTTTAATAAGACCAGCAGTGAATCTTTAAACGCAAGAGTAGACAGGCTTGCATCGGTTGTTCGACCTGTTAAAAATAAAAATAATCGGAATCAGGATACTTTTGCCGATAATCCTTATAATAACTACAATAATTATAGTAATAACTCTTATGATAACATGGGAATAGAACCTGTAAACAGTCAATCATTACCGTTTCAACTTGCGGCACTGGAGCAGGATTTGTTAAAGCATGACTATATGAACGAAAATGTTTCAAACCGATTAAGCAGACTTGAGCAAAAATTGTTTAACAGAACTTTTGCAACAGATAGTGATATAACAAGAATGCAAAGGGTTATGGTTGCGTATGATGCAAAAAAAGACAGTTACAGATATGAGAATAACAGAAAAATGCAAAATATGGCAACAATGTCGCAATTAGGCGGGATATTACTTATGATACTTGCGATTCTTTTGTAATTTCATCAAAAACATCACCGCTATCTGTTTGCTTTACATTATCAGTTTTGTGTTCCCGTATTTTGTCCACTAAATCCGAGGATACCTTTTTCCCTGTATTGTAACCGAGAAGTGAAGCCGTGACAAATCCAAGACCTTTTAATGTATACCATCCTATTCTTGTGGCTTTATTATTTTTTACGGCAGCAGATGATAAAATTTTGCTGTTTAAACTTTTTAATCCTTTTTCGGCAATAGTTTCAAAGGCATACATAGTTCCGATAGAAGAAGCCTGTGATATTCCCGTTTTAACTTTATCGTCGGATTTTACGGTATTATAAACACCGGAAAGTATAATAATAGGATAAAGAATTTTTCTTGCAAAAGAAGCTGCTTTCCCGAAAATATTTTTTGCCGCAGGATTTATCACTTTTGCTGATTGAACCGCTTCATTGACGGTTCTTGTAGTCTGCGCACAGGCTATACCTTCTTGAAATATATTTTGATGTTTTGCGCCGGTTATACCGTTCTTTGCAGCAAAAAATGCACATGAAATACCATTAGGCATATTTTATGACCTTTAAATACTAAACACATCATATATATAAAAACAATTTCTTAGAAGAAATTTACTTAAAAATATATTTTGGTTTACAAATTTAACAAATACTTAAATTTCTTCTAAATTTATGAGAGAATAGACAATGTCGAGAGAGGCAGCGGGGATAATAGGGGAGAATATAAAAGTGAAAGTATTAATTACAGATAAAATAAATGAGGCGGCGGGGAAAATCCTTGAAGATATTGCGCAGGTTGATTTTATACCAACATTAAGCGAGGAAGAACTTTCCGAAAAAATTAAGGGTTATGATGCCTTAATGGTAAGAAGCCAGACGAAAGTTACAAAAAAAATATTAGAATCCGGAAAAAATTTAAAGATTGTCGGCAGAGCGGGTGTGGGAGTCGATAATATAGATATCGAATCTGCTACACAAAACGGGATAATAGTTGTAAATTCTCCTGACGGGAATACGAATGCCGCAGCAGAACATACAATAGCGATGATGCTTGCCATGTCAAGGAATATTCCGGCGGCAGCAGCTTCAACAAAAGAAGGAAAATGGGAACGTTCAAAATTTACCGGAGTGGAAGTATTTGGCAAAACTATTGGTATAATAGGTTTTGGTAAAATCGGACACCACGTTGCAGGTGTTGCACTTGCTTTAGGTATGAAAGTTATTGTATCAGATCCGTATACAACAAAAGAAGCGGTTGAAAAAATCGGGGCGAAGTATGTTACAAGCCTTGATGAATTTTGGGGACAGTGCGATTATATTACAATCCATACTCCAAAAACAAAAGAAACAACCTCATTAATAAATAGAAACACCCTTAACAGAATGAAAAAAGGTGTGAGAATCATTAATTGTGCAAGAGGCGGTATAATAGATGAAGCTGCTTTAAAAGAAGCAATAGAATCAGGTCAGGTTCAAGCGGCAGCAATCGATGTATTTGAAACAGAGCCTGATATTACAGCTTCTCCTTTATATAATTGTAAGGGAAGTGTTACAATGACTCCTCATCTTGGTGCAAGCACGGCGGAAGCACAGTTTAATGTTGCAATTGATGTTGCAGAACAAATAAAAGAAGTTCTTCAAGGCGGAAATGCGAAAGCTGCAATTAATATACCCGCTTTGAAATCCTCTGTTATTGAACCTGTCAAAGATTATATGCAGCTTGCGGAGAATATCGGAGAATTTGCCAAACAAATTTCAAAAGGTAATCTTAAAAATATTAATATTACTGTTAACGGAAACCTTTCCGAATTAAATGTTGCGCCGTTGGAAGTTGCTGTACAAAAAGGAATTTTTTCTTCATTTGTAGAAAGTGTAAATTTTGTTAATGCTCCGTTAATTGCAAAACAGCGCGGTATTAATGTTGTCACATCAAAATCTCAAAAAGATTGTACTTTTCTTGGATCAATTTCTGTAACTTTAACAACAGATACAGAAGAAAATATTGTAACCGGTGCTTTAATTGCAAAAAACATGCCCAGAATCGTAAAAATAAATGACTACAATATGAGTATTGAAGCAGAAAAACACATGTTAATTGTTCCTCACGAAAACAAACCTTCTATGGTTGCTAAAGTTGCTCTTGCGATAGGAGAACATAATATTAACATTAACAGAATGCAGGTCGCGCAAAAATCAAACCAAAAAGATAATGTTTCTATTATGATTATTACGACAGATACTGATGTTGATGATAAAACAATGGCTAATATAAATGAAATAGACGGAATACAAAATGCTCAGTATATAAAACTTAATGCGTAATTTTTTATGTGAATAAAAGAAGGAAGTTAAATAACTTCCTTCTTTTTGTCTTTATATGCTTAGCGGATAATCGTCTTTTACTTGCCAACCGTCATACTGAAGTAATTTGGCACACATTGTCGGACTGCTATTTACACAATCTTGAAGCGCTCTATCTCGTGTATAATCAATATAACGAGCTCCGCAATAACTCCAATGTGTACAAACAAAAATATTTTTAGAAATTGCATCTGTACCTTTAGATTCATGTCTATCTCCGACAGAGAAACCAAATATATCTTTTCCATAAGCATTTGGTGCCTTTTCTCCATTGATATCTATCATAAAATTAGTTGTTACATCATAACGACCAGCGACATGTTCAATAATTATCGAACCGTCATTCAAAACGTAAATTTTATCAGGGATATAGCTGCTATCTGTTGTTGAGTTCATTGCGTAAGTAGAATTTGCTTTTTCAGTAACCGGCATGTACTTGCCTAATGTATCATTCCACCATTGCCCGTAATCTGTCTCTCTTGCTGAGTAAGTCGATTTAATAAATCCCGGATTTTCCATATCGGCGAGTCTAACGGCATTTGAAAGATTAGAATAAAACTTTTTTAATCTTGAAGAAACTTCTTGTTTCCTGTAATTTGCCATGAGTGTCGGCACTGTAATAGCAGCAATAATTCCTATAATAACAAGGGTAATGAGAACTTCCGCTAATGTAAAAGCAGATTTGCGCGTTGCGGGAGTGTTCAACTGTCGGTTTCCAGCATTTTTGCGAGCCGATTTATCGGCGCGGCAATTTCTTACTATATTTTGTCCGGATTGCTTCACTTCTGCCGGCTTAGTTGCGTCAATTGCGATGGTTTTAACAGCAACGTCTTTGCGAGCCGACTTATCGGCGCGGCAATCTCTGCCATTTTTAGGACTAGATTGCTTCGTCGTTACACTCCTCGCAAAGACGATTTTGAACTGAACCCCCAAAAGTGGACAATCAACTCGCTAATAAAAAATTTCTATAT
>JAJQFK010000295.1:0-4381 GCA_021201175.1 Candidatus Gastranaerophilales bacterium
AAATCCGTAATTCATAACTCCCGTATATTCTTTATTATCTATAACCACTTTAACAAAATATACACCGTAGGGGATTTTAATTTTTTCTTCCGGATAAACCGCATTAGCACTGGGAAAACCAATTTGTCTTGCAATTTGCTCTCCTTGTATTACCGGAGAATTTATAAAAAATTCATACCCGAGCAATTTGTTCGCCTTTTGCAAATCACCGGCTGATATACTGTTTCTTATACTGCTACAGCTGACAACTGTGTTATCATAGACATAAGGCGGAATTTCATAATATTTAAATCCGTATTTTGTTTGACATTCCCGCAAAATATCGGCATTTCCTTCTTTATTATATCCGAATTCATGATTAAACCCTGTTGTAATTGCAATCGGAGAGTAATATTTTACAAGAATATCCTTTATGTATGTTTGAGCCTTGATATTTGAAAATTTTTCAAAATCAAGAAGTACAATGTTATCAACTCCTAATTCTTCTAACATTTTAAGCCGCTCATTTTCAGTCAAAATTAACGGTATTTTTTGATTGGTTAAAAAATTCAGCGGGTGTTCTTTAAACATTATAACCGTTGATTGCGTATTATTCTCTTTTGCAATATTTACGGCATTTTTAATTACAACTCTGTGCCCTTGATGGATTCCGTCAAAAAAACCAAGAGCAAGTGATGATTTATTAATATATGTTAATTCATTTAGTATATGCATAGTGTAATTATAGACAAAAATTAAATCTTGTTGAATACTAAAATAAAGAGATAAAAAATGCAAACTAATAACCATATAAAAAATGTAAATAATTTTAGCAGTCCATGTGTAACAGACGCTTGGAATAAATATTTTGGCGCATTTTTTACCGATGATAACAAAGTAATTTTTAGATTGTTTACTTTTGCTGATGTTTCAAATGTTATATTAGAGCTAAAACCGTATAAAAATAAAGTTCAACAGCATAATATGGAACGCAAATCAAATTGTATATGGGAAATAGTACTTAATGGGAATCTCGTAAACAATGAGGACAGATACCGTTTTTTAATACACAGAAAAGATGAAATATTCGCCGTAAAAGACCCGTGTTCAATGTATCAGGATTCTTATTTTAAATGGTCAAAAATATATAATCACTCCTTATTTGAATGGACAGATGAACAGTGGATGTGCGGCGAAAATTATAAAAAAGTCAGCAGACTTGCCGGCGATGTTAATAATTTATCTCTGGTCGATGATTTAAGAATATATGAACTCCATATAGGAACTTTTACACAAGAAGGTACTTTTAAAGCAGCAGAAAAACAACTGGACAGAATCGCAAAAGAATTAAAATTTAATGCTATAGAAATTATGCCCGTAGAGAATACATACTCTTTTAATTGGGGCTATGACGGGGTGGACAAATATTCTCCAAATCATACATACGGAACCCCCGATGATTTAAAATCACTTGTAAATCATGCCCATAATTGCGGACTAAATGTAATAATGGATATTGTTCCGAACCATTTAGGCCCTGATATCACCCAGCTTCATAAAACAGGTCCATACATAGAAGGTGTTAATTGTTTCGGTTACAAATTTAATTACGAAAAAGATAATTTTAGTCCTTATGTAAGAGATTTTATTATAGGAGCAGCATTAAACTGGCTTATTAACTACCATTGTGATGGGCTTCGTGTTGATATGACTAAATTTATGTGCAGTGATTATACTATGAAACAAATGGTCGCTGAAATAAATTACAGAGTTCCGGGCGCATTTTTGATTGCAGAGGACGGACGTGAAAATGACCCGAGAGTTACTTCCCCCTTTACCCTAAAAGAAGTTGAAGAAAACGAACTTTACCACGAACGATTCATAAATAAAATAAGAAGAAATAATGTTTCACTTTCTAACCTTGGTTTCGATACCGAATGGGATTTCCCGTTTCATAAACAAATAGCTTCTTCAATATTAGGCAGTTGGGATTGCAGAATAAAAAATCTTTGCGCTTTTGATTACTCTCTAAGAGATGCACAGGTAAGAGTTAAATATCCTATGAGCCACGATGAAATAGGAAATATTGACGGTACAAGATTAATTTCTAAAATTATGGTAAATGAACTTAACCTTAATAACAAAATTTGCGATTGCTGCCATACAATGAAATGTAAACTTGCAGCCCATGCCGCCCATAGAATTACTCAAGCGCTTATTAACGGGCAGCTTGAAAAAATGTCCGATGAAGAACGGAAGGAATTTTATAAGAAAAATTCGTTAACTGAATATTTTTCCGTAGAACAAATCTATAATTCATATATAAAAGCAATTAAAATGCATAAATTGGCAATCGGAAAGGTTTTTTCAATCCCCGGACCTAAAATGATTTTTCAGGGAGATGAAAGTGCTTCTATTTCATATTTTAAATTTTTTAGAAAATTTTCAACCGGTCCTGAACCTTATCTCAAAGAAAAAGGTTATGAACCGGGTTTGCCTGCATTCATGGATTCTAAACTTTCTTCTGTTAAAATTGATGAAAAATATACATTTTTGAATAAAGGTGTTGAATCTTTTGTCAGAGATTTGAATATTCTTTGTGAAAAAAATATGGCATTAACCTCCGGACATATTGAAAAAACAACTGTACACGAAGTTTCCGATACACATGGTATATATTGCAGGAAATTATATAATGAAATTTTTTCCATTTCTAATTTTTCCGGCACTGATTATTTTAAAAATTACGGTTTACTTTTCCCTAAGGGTCAATGGCGGGAAATCTTAAATTCTGATAATGTTATCTATGCAGGTGAAGGAAAATATTTAAATTCAGATATCATAACAAAACAACCGTTCAGCTATATTTCTCTGCCGGCATACGGTATTATATTTTTTGAAAAAGTATAATTGTCCGCAAGATATTGTCTTAGAAAATCGCGTAACGTGAAACCTGCGAAGCAGAAAAAAAACAAAAAAAATCGGGATGACAGGATTCGCACGAAAAACAAGGCGAAACTTGAACTAATATAAGGTGTTCTCGTATTTTGGATTTAAACAATACTTACGTTTTTTTCCTTCGCCTTCTGCTATTAGAAAATTTTTTATAACCCATTCAGAAACTAATAAACGTGCTGTTCTTGGCGAAAACTTAAAGAAATTAGCTATCTCTTTTGCTGTTACATATTTTTGAGTTTCAAATAAGTTTAGAATTTGCCTTTGTTTAGTATCGAGTTCTCTAAGCAGCTTTATTTCATCCTTTGTATTTTTATTTTCTTTAGCCTTCTTATAAACAGACTTAAATGCTGTCGCCATACCGTTAACAAAGTATTCAATCCATTTTGTTATATCGGCTTCAGCCCTTCCCATATAGTAATTATGTGATGTTCCAATGGTTATGGCATCATAATAACCTTGTAAATCTTTTGCATAGTATTCTTCAAGAGAATAAATGCCTTTTAAGTCATAGCCTGCTTTATGCAAAAAACATGTAGTCAGAAGTCTTGCAGTTCTGCCATTACCGTCAAAATACGGGTGAATAGTTACAAACTGGTAATGAATAATACTTGCCTTTATAGGTGCGGGAATATCATTTATTTCATTTAACCATTGTACAAATTCTTTCATCAAAATGGGTACATCTTTTGCTTCCGGAGGCATATATACAATATTTCCGGATAAAGAATCCCGAATAACATTTTGCCCCTCTCTATATTCGCTTGGTTTAACTTTACTATTGCCGCCGCCTTCAACTATTGCATGAATTTGTTTTATGTTTTCTTCTGTAATAGCGGTATTATTTTTAGCTAATTTTTCAATGTAATCAAGTGCAACATAGTAACCCTTAATTTCTTTTTCATCTCTAATTCTGCCTGTATTAGAAATTACCTTATTTTTGATAACCTCGAAAACTTCTTCTTTTGAAAGCCTGTTACCTTCCATTTGAGTTGAATAATGTATTGTAGATAATTTGGCGGTTTCTCTTAAGGAACTTAACAGCTTAGGGTTTATAGGCAAGCTTTTAATTCCTTCTTTTATTCTTTCTATTTCAAGAAGATTATTGATGATTGAATTGGTTATGATAAATTTAGGTTCAAATTTTGCCATATAATTACCGTATTTTTACCACTATTTTGCCACATTCTTACCGTAAAGTCAAATTGCAATACCTTTACATAGATTTTCTTGGCGATAGCCTTAGAAAATCGTGTAACGTGAAACCTGCGAAGCAGAAAAAAACAAAAGAATCGGGATGACAGGATTCGCACGAAAAACAAGGCGAAGAATGAGCCGTAGTTTTTCGGGTCAGGTAAGCAGATTTTCTTGGCGGGAGCCTTAGAAAATCGCGTAACGTGAAACCTGCGAAGCAGAAAAAAACAAAAGAATCGGGATGACAGGATTC
>JAJQFK010000295.1:4481-4647 GCA_021201175.1 Candidatus Gastranaerophilales bacterium
GAACCTGCGACCCCTTCGTCCCAAGCGAAGTGCGCTACCAAGCTGCGCTACATCCCGATATTTAATTTTCAAACAACGCGCCCTTCTGCGAAGTGCTACCTCTCGGAAAAGTTGCCACCGGCAACTTTTCCTCGGCAGAGTCAAGCTGTGACATCCGATATTTAGT
>JAJQFK010000258.1 GCA_021201175.1 Candidatus Gastranaerophilales bacterium
AAATTTTTGTTCTTCATAATACATTATTTGAGATTTTGTATCTTTTAACATTTCAAGAGCATGTTCATAGGCTGTTTTAATTTTTTTGTATAAAGAATAATATTTATTCGCATTTTGAATAGGGGAAATATTTTCATCCAGTTCTATTTCAATACTGTTACCTTCAAAATCCGTGAGATTAGCTATTTTTTGCCCTGATTTTAATAAATATAAATTAGCTGTTATTATATCTGCTTTGTTTTTGTATGAAACGGCTTTATCAAGTTTTTGTATTTGCTGCTCCTGTTTCTCTTTTAAATTATTCAATTTTAACAGTTTATTGTTGATACACTTTAGAATTTTTGATTTTAAGCCGGACTTTAAATATGATTCCTGATGAAACGCAAAATAATTATCAAGCATTTCGTTTATAGAATTTATTTTAAAAGAATTTTTAAATTCAAAAAGGAAATATTCTGAATAATCATTTGATATATGCGGGTCAAATCTAAGTTTATTCAGAAAATTTTTTAATTCTTCATATAATTTTTCAAAAGAAAACGGGGTTATACTATTTTTAATCTTATTCACAATCGGAATGGTCAGATAATTATATTTTGATACAATCAATGATGAAATACTTTTTTCATTTTCACTATCAAAATCTTTATCGGTGATAATACTTTTTTCAAAAGATTCAAAAGAAACTTTATTAATATCTTTCTTTTTTTGTTTCGGAGGATAAACATACGGCAGCATTCCGTATAATTCCCGTTCTCTGCTTTTTTCACTGCTTACATTATGCGCACAGCCTATAATTACATTTGTGTCATAATTGTAAAGTATTACATTGCTGTATCTGCCCATAAGTTCAATTGCAAGACATAACTGCGATTTTTCATTTAATTCATCGTAATATTCAAAATAGATTTCAAAAATCCTTTCATATTTTGGCACTTCTACATTAACTATTAATGCATTTTGAATATATTTTCTTAACAGCATACAAAACATCGGGGCAGTTTTTGGAATTTGTATATTGCGCTTTTCTTCGTTTTCTTTTGACATGAAACATAAATGATAAAAATCGGGATTAAAGTTAATATAAAATTTGCGCTGTTCTTTTTTATTTCGCAGCAAAAAAATGAGTTCATGTCTATTAGGCTGCTGAATTTTCCGGATTCTTGAACCAATAAAAAAATCCTTATTTTCTTCATAAAACAATTTTAACGTTAAAGAATCAAAATTAATCATAAAAGTATTTTAACATAATCCGGTGCCGCCCGCGTTCCTTATTGCGAAATTTTCTCGGGCAAACTAAACAATAATTTTATAAAATTACAATATTATAACATTCATATCTTTTATTTTATAATTTAATATTATGAACAATATTGTAACTGTATTTTTTTTATTAATAAGAATTATATCTAATCCGCTGGCTAATGTTTTTCAGAAAAAGCTTTCATATACAATACCTGCACAAACCATTAATTTTTATACATATTTAATTTTATCTGTTATTTATTTGCCATTTGGTTTAAAATATTTCAACTTAATGCAGTATAATATAAATTTTTGGTTTTTGATTATTTTCGCCGGACTTCTGTGTGCGTTGGGCAGTGTATTTTTAATTAAAGCAATCAATATAGGAGAATTATCTGTTCTCGGTCCTGTTAATTCCTACAAAAGTGTTGTGGGGCTTATAAGTGCGCTTATTATTTTAAAAGAAATTCCGTCTATTTACGGCATAATTGGAATTCTATTAATTATATGCGGAAGTTGGATTATCTTTGATACAACAAAAGAAGGGTTTTCGTTGGCTCTTTTAAAGCGGAAGGATATTCAATACAGAATTTCCGCTCTTATTTTAACAGGAATAGAAGCAGCTGTTTTGAAACAAATTATTGTTTTATCTTCTATTGAAGTATGTTTTCTTTTCTGGTGTTTATCCGGACTTTTCTGGTCTTTAATTATTAACATTGTTTCTAAACAAAATTTATCTATAAATAAATCTAATACTTTTTTTAATTTTTTCCATATTCTGCTAATTTCAATTTGTCTTGGATTAATGCAGTATTCTACAAATTATGTATTTCTTAACATGCCGGTTGGTTCGGCATTAGCACTGTTTCAGCTTTCATCAATTTTGACTGTTTTTTTCGGATATAAATTTTTTAAAGAAAAGGATTTGTTTAAAAAATTAGCAGGTTCAATTATTATGGCTGCCGGCTCGTGTTTGATTTTTTTATAAAGAATAATATAATTTAATTATGAAAAAAAATTTGTTTTTTATTTTAATATATTTATTTTTGTCGATTCCCGTTTATGCGGTATATGATATGAAAATCCCCGTTGAGGGTGATTCTATTGCGAATGATTCGCTTCAATTTTATACAAGAAAAGAAATGTATTCCTTTTTAACGGAGTTGTATCCTTCCTGTACTGAATTTTCGGTAAAAGATACACAGGTTATTCACTATCCGTATGATGTAAAAAAGAAAAATAATAAATACATTAAAGGTTACTGGAAAGAATTGTGGTCTATCGATTCCTGCGGAAAAGTAACTCAAATTCCTGTTACTTTTCATATAGGTAAAAAAGAAACACAATTTTATATTGAAAAAAATTTAATATTGCCCGAATAAATTGTTCAAAGCAGGTGAGCCCCAATTTTTCGGTGACGAGGAGTGGAATTCCGGACGGTTGAAATCGTCTTTGCGAGCGATAGCGAAGCAATCTAGTCCCAGATATGGCAGAGATTGCCACGAAAATCAAAGATTTTCTCGCAATGACACTGTTGCCCGTAATGTAGAAAATCAAAGAAGGTCATCGAAAAATATGCTCTACACCAGATTATATTATAACTCGCATAGCCGGCATAAATGCTTATAATCACAGTATTCGCATTTCCTTTCTAAAGGTGAAGGCGGGTCAAAATTTAATGCACTTATGTTCTCGTACGCATTTAATATTTTATTTTCAATAATTTTATTATCTTCATAAGTCAAATTAACATAAAAGTTAGCGTGAGGTTCTTCAACAAAAATCAAACCCGCTTTACTTACAACAGCTTCAGGATTTTTAATTTCAAAAGCATATTTATAAAATCTAAGCTGATTCAAATAACCCTCATACTCTTTTCCGTCTGCAATCTGTGATTTTGATTTTGCGCCGCCTGTTTTATAATCGTATAATTCAAAACTTCCATCCTGATTTCTCTCAATTCTGTCTACAAAACCTTTAATAAAATGATTCTTAAACGGAACAAAATCCAGCTTGTATTCAGTTGAATATATCCTGTTTATAGGAGTCTGTACAAATTGAATATGATATTTGGATAAGGATTCAATACCTCTTGTTTGATATTTTAATCTATCTTCTTCTGACTCGAATTTTTCTTTTGATAGATTTTTTATAAAAGAATCTATCAATAGATTCTTATCCGGATAAACGTCGTTTGCTCTGGCATAATTTGCACAGAATTGTAAAGCTGCATGTATTGCTCTGCCGTAGTTTGCATTGTCTGTCGGCTTATCAAGAATCGGAATTTTTAAAACAGAATTATAAAGAAAACTTTGTGGACAATTCTCATATTGATTAAGCGTACTCGGGCTAAGTATAAAATTTGCAATTCGTGCTTCAAGTTCGCATTTAAATGCAGATTTATAATCATAGTGATTTTTTTTCAATGAAAAAACTAATTCATTCAAATAATCATCTTTTGAAAGTTCCTGATTATAAGTTGCAACTATATTTTCATTTTTCACAGCTTCGGATAAATATGAAGTTAGTTCTTGCGGTTTTCCGTCAATAGAGTTTGAGAACGAAAGATACAAGGAATGTTTTGCCCTTGTTATACCTACAAATAAAAGACGGAGTTGCTCTGATTTGATTTCGGCAGTTTCTTCCGCTTTGTCATTGTTTTTTATAATCGGCAGTGACATAGTATTATTTACTCTTTTATTTTCCCATTTTTTTGAAATTAAATTCGGAATAAACACATACTCAAATTCTCTGCCCTTAGAACCATGCATGGTAAGAAGCTGAACCGCGTTTTGAGTGTATTCATCTTTGTCAGTTAATATAGGGATTCCGCTTTCAAATGCATAATCTATATAATTAAGAAAATCATTTAAAAGAGCATCTTTATGGATATATATGTAAGAAGCCGCTTCTTGTATTATTTTTTTTATTGCATATATGTTTTCACTTTTGTTGATATCAGATTGTACAAAATAATCAAGAATACCTGTTTCGTTAATTACGTTAATTATCAATTGTTTTAAATTAATATTGTTTTTTAATCTGCAAAGTTTATTATACGTACTTAAAAATTTTTTTACTTTCCCGGGATTCTCCCATTTGTAAGACTGCATGTTTTCGCGTATATTAAAAATAAAATCTTTGTGATTCAGCCTGTTTTGTTCAAGAAGATAATTATAATCGGCAGTGTTAAATGCAAAAGGCTCGCTTAAAAGGATTCCGAATAGTTTATCTGCATGCAGATAGTGATTTTCAAGTGCTTTTAAATAAAAATATACTAACAATGAAGATTTTATATCAAAAATACTTTTATTCTCTTTTATCTGATATTGTATGTTTTTTGATTCCAAAAGATTCGCAAAATTATCAAGTTCTCTGTTTTCTCTTGTTAATA
>JAJQFK010000007.1 GCA_021201175.1 Candidatus Gastranaerophilales bacterium
ATATAAGGAGAAAGATATAATTTATCTAATCTTTTCAAGTCTTCTGTTTTAAACAGTTTTTTACGATTAGATCTTGATATAATATTTTTTATTATAAGATTATTTTTGTAAATATCATAAAATGTCAAAAAATTCTCAGAATTATTAGTCAAAAATATTTCAACTGTGTCAAGATTGAACTTTTTAAACATTAAATTATGTTCAAACTCTGTATCGAGTGCATATTTCTTTAAAAAAGGGTTTATAAATTTTATATTTTTTGTACTGCTTAACAGGCATAACAATGCTGCATTCCATTCCTGTGAAGCATACTCTTTATCCGCTTTGCTTTTAAAATCAAATAAATCGTTGTAAAACGCTATGCCGGAATTGATATAACATAATCTTATTTGCTCAAAATCAATATCATTAAAATAAGATACAAAATTATTATTATTACATGACACAGAAAAGCTGCAATTTTTGTAAATTTCGGGAATCGTGCTTATAATTGTTTTAATTCCTGTTCTTTTTTCAAAATTTACTGAAAAATCTTCCAAATACTTATTTCTATTTTGAGATAAAAACAAAATCATAAATTAATTATATAACATTTTTATAATAATGGGAATTTTAAATTAAAATTTTATTATATATTAAATAGCTTTGAGCACATTGCTTATTATGGAATTTTGTTTGAACGGCTAAAAGATTAATTTCTTCTCATTTTTTTCAAAATTTCTTTTGTTTCTTTTTTTATTCTATACGACTCCAAGCTTTTTTGGATAGACTTGTTAAATGTCCAATTATCAAGTTTTGAATTTAACATATATTTCAAAGTAATATCCGGCTGCTTTACTATACACACCGATACCGCCCAGGCAGCCGCCATTTTTGAATAATAATCCTCATATTTAACAGAATCAATTTCTTTTAAAACTTTATCAATATATTCTTCGTCTATAAAATAATTTAGTATCATAACTAATGCAAAACGTATTTTAAATTCATCTTTTGAATGTAAATATGGTAATATAAAATTCCATACAAGATTTTTGTTTTTAAGTGTAAATTTTAATCCCGAACAAAATGTATCGCAAACCGCCCAATTATTAATCTTTTGAATAAAATTTTGTACAAATTCCAAAATATATTCCGGATTATCCTTCATTAAACCTATAACCATACCCTTTAGCATTATTTCTTCCATATATTCTTCATCATTAGATGTTATAAAATCATATCTGTATGATGAATTATATATTTCTTTTGCTATTTTTCTCAAGACGGGGATTCTAACCCCTATTATATTGCTGATATTCGGTATTAATCCGGAGGAAAATTTTTTATAATCCGGTTGAGATTCTTGTAAAAGTTTTTCTCTGATTTTTTTAATCATATCAATATGAAAACTTTCCCATTACAACAGGACAATCAGCTCCGGTACAGGACGGAACATTATTTGCTTTACCCTGATAAGCATAATATCCCAGATATGCAAAAGCGATTGCTTCTTTTAATTTATTTGGAATATTAAAATCTTCATGCGTCTTAACCTTTATTTGAGGAATATAATCTTGTATTCGTTTTATAAGGGTTAAATTATATGCGCCTCCCCCGCCTAAAACAACTTCATCTATTTTTGTTTTAGGAAGAATAAATTTTTTATATGATTCTGTAATTGCGAGAGCTGTAAGTTCTGTAATTGTAGATATGATATCATATCTATTTTTCGGGGCTGAAAGTTGTATTTGTTCTGCATAGTCAGAATTAAATAATTCCCTGCCGGTTGTCTTTGGAGGGTTTTTAGAATAATAAGGTTCTTCTAAAAGTTTTTTCAGCCATTTATCATCGACTTTGCCCATTGCGGCGATTTCACCATTTTTATCATAAGGCAGTGAGAACAATTTGTTCATAAAATAATCAATCAACATATTCCCCGGAGCATTATCAAAAGCAAAGATTTCACAATCCTTAGAAAGTACGGTAACATTTGAAATACCGCCTATATTTTGAATAAGTCTGTTTTTCTCAAGACCGAAAAGAATTTTGTCGGCAAACGGAACAAGCGGTGCGCCCTGTCCGCCTGCTGCAATATCTTTAGTCCTGAAATCACCAATTGTTAAAATTCCTGTTTTTTGTGAAATTACTGATATATCACCTATCTGGAGTGTACTTGCTGTTGTAATACCGCCCGTTGTAATTTTTTCCGGAAGATGGCAAATTGTTTGTCCGTGTGATGAAATAAAATCAATATGTTCTTTTTTTAGTCCGGAGTGCTCAATTAATTTATTTGCTGCAATTGAAAAAAGTTCACCTGTTATAAAATTCATATAACAAACATCTTTTACACTGCCTGCATTGTTTGCCAAATTGTAAAGTTTTTCTTTGATTTCTGCCGGATATTCAAGAGAAATGCTGTCTAAAATCCTAAAAGAAAGGTCATCAAATATCCTTACAAGACAAGCATCTATAGAGTCAATGGAAGTACCGGACATCATTGAAATTATTGTTTTATAACTCTTCATAGAAAAATTATACGACAAAGAATTTTTTTCTAAAAGTTTTACTTTATTATATTATTCCAGAATTTGAACAGATATTTCCGATTCTGTAATTTTGTTCGTTGAAGCAACGGACATTATATATTTTTCTTCATCAATGTAAATTTCTGTTGTATAAGCGGATAATGATTTTTTTTGGAGTTTGTATTCCGCTTCATATAAAGTCCAATGTTTGTAGAATTCGTTTAATGAATTTTCTTGAAGCTGAAATTTCATACGCGCTGCAATTCGTTCAAAATCAATATTCAAAACCTTTTCTATGTCAAAACCTACAGGATTCAAGTCAAAACAGACACCGGCAATATCTTTTGAATGAGAGATACTAAAATGTATGTTTGAATATTTAAACTCCGGTTTTTTGTTTATTATTATAAGTTCATTATCGGGAATTTTATATACCTCTTTTGCCGCATATTCGATAATATACCTTCCTGTTTGATGAAGTGTTTTATCCGATTGTTTTTTTGCTATAAAGATTTCCATTTTATAAACTCAAATAATAATCTTTTAAAAGTTTTGCGTCGGTTTCAATATTAGGACTTTCGCAAACAAGGGCGCCTTTAACATTAAATTTCTTAAATACTTTTAACAAATCTTTGTAATTCATGTCGCTATCTTCAAAAATAAGATGTTTTTTCTCTCCCTTATCAGTGTATTCAATACCGGCAAGATGAGCGTGAAAATTATCGAAAATATCATTTCCGAGTTCATTTCCCATAAATTCAAGCATTTTTGAAAACTCATCATAAGTATTAAATTTCCCCTTATTTCTGGCATGAATATGGGAAAAATCAACACAAGGAAGTACATTTTTAAAATGTTTGGATAATTCTGTTATTTCTTCAAGGGTTCCCCATTGAGAGCCTTTTCCGGTTGTTTCCGGTCGAATCCATATATTATTTTCTTCTTGTTCTAAAATTTCTGAAATTTTTTCCATAGAATCATAAACTATTTTGTAAACTTCCTCCGGATTTTTTTTCATATAAAATGCAGCGTGGAAGGTTATACTATAAGCTCCGATATCTTTACCCGTTCTTGCCGTATCTAAAATTCTTACAATACTTGCATCGATTTTCTCTTGCGCATCAGAATTGAGATTAATATAAAAAGGACCGTGGCATGTAATCAACATATTATTTTCTTTTGCAAAAGACAGTACTGTTTTTCTGTTTTCCGGCGACATTCTTACCCCGTGAACAAATTCAGCTTCAAGCCCGTCCAAGTCAAGTTCTTTCAGAATATTAAGTCCTGCCTCATAGCCTTTATTTCCGGAAGCAAGCGGCAAACCGGCGGTTAAAAAGTTAAGCTTTTCCATTATGCAAAATTTCTCCTTTTTTAGGATTAATTCTTTCTACAAAATCGCGGCCGGAAGAAATAAAAAAGGCGCCGAATTGTATTGAATCAAGCTCAAGGATATCCTTGCCGCAGGCTATTTTTAATGAATGCTTGGTATCGTATATGGTACCGGGAGGACATTTATGTGATTTTTGAATAACATAAGCAGAATTTATTCTTAAAATATTATCTTTATAATAAGTTAAAGCGCCGATAAAAGGATTTAAAGCTCTTATAAACCGTTCAATTTCTTCGGCTGATTTAGTCCAATCAATAAAGATATTTTTCTTTTGAAAAGATAGAGAAGGGGCGGTTTTAAGATTATCTGTAATCTGTTGAGGTTTTCTCGGAAATTCATGTGTTTCATAATAATCAAGTGCTTCATAAAGCATAGCCGCACACATCTTGTTAGTTCTGTAAAAAAGAGTTCCCATTGTTTCATTTAAATCCAAACTAAAACAATATTGAGAAATTATATCGCCGGTATCAAAATTTTCATCCATAAAATGCAGAGTAATGGCGGACTGTTCTTCCCCGTTAATAATGACATGGGAATATGGATTCCCTCCTCTGTAATCAGGAAGTTTAGAAGGATGAAGATTTATAAATCCGTCTTTGGTCAACTTTAAAAGTTCTTTAGGAAGTTTTTTGTTAAATGAAGCAACAACACCCAAATCGGCATTTAAATTTTTTATGCGCTGCAAAAAACCTTTATCGGAAAGACTTATATTATATTCAATAATTTCAAACC
>JAJQFK010000118.1 GCA_021201175.1 Candidatus Gastranaerophilales bacterium
AACCGTCTTTGCGAGTTTTTTAAGTAATTTGAATCAACACTTTATATTCAAGCCAAACTACTGTAAAACGAAGCAATCTAGTTCCGGATATGGCAGAGATTGCCACGCCGATAAATCGGCTCGCAATGACGTTGTTATTCAAAGCCCTCGCAATTGACGTTATTGGATTGAACCTACAGTCCGTCCAAAAATCCGCTTATCGCGAAATTTTCTCGGACATTATAATTGGGTACAAATTTCTAATAATAAAGTTTTAAAGTTTTCTTTAACTCGGGCGGCTGTTTCAATAACCTCCTGATGGGATAAAGGTGTATTAGTGACACCTGCTGCATAATTTGTCAGACAGCTTATTCCAAGAATATCCATTCCGCAGTATTTTGCCACTATGGCTTCGGGCGCAGTAGACATTCCGACAGCATTTGCGCCCAGTATAGAATACATTTTTATTTCGGCGGGAGTTTCATAACTCGGACCCGTTGTTGCGGCATAAACTCCTTTTTGATAGCTTATATTTAGCTTTTTGGCCGTTTGTTCAGCTTTTTCAATAAGTTTTTTGGAATATACTTCACTCATATCAGGGAATCTGGTGCCGAGAGAATCATCATTTTTTCCTATTAACGGATTAGTTCCTGTAAAATTTATATGGTCTGTAATAAACATTAAATCTCCCGGAGTAAAAGAAGAATTAATCGCGCCGGCGGCATTTGTAATTATCAAAGTTTTAACTCCGAGTTTTTTCATAACTTTAACAGGATATGTAACTGTATTCATGGAATAGCCTTCATAGAAGTGGTATCTTCCCTGCATCATTACGACTTTTTTGCCGTTTATCTCACAAAAAACGAGTCTGCCTTTATGACCCTGCACCTGAGAAGTTTCAAAGCCCGGAATTTGTGAATAAGGAATTATGATTGACTCAAAGTTATCTGCAAAATCACCAAGACCGGAGCCTAAAATTATTCCTATTTCGGGGGTAAATCCGCCTATTTTGTCATTTATATAGTTTACTGTTAAATTCATTTTATAATCCCATTGATACTAAACAAAAGAACGAAGAAGTTAATATTCCTGCTATTATGCAATAATATCCAAAAAATGCCAGTGAATATTTTCCTACAAATTTTAAGAAATACTTTATACAAATATAGCCGGATATTCCTGAAACTATAGTTCCTAAAATAATTGCAACCCAATTATAATTAATTAAATCCGAAAAATCTATTTTTATAATCGGATAAACAAGAGAAGCGCCGAGAATAATGGGAATACTCAATAAAAAAGAATATCTTGCCGCTGTTATTCTGGATTTTTTATTGAATAATCCAGCCGCTATAGTTAATCCGGAACGGGAAAATCCGGGCAATGCCGCCAATCCCTGAGCAGCTGCTATTATTATTGATGTTTTTAAGTCTATTTCTTCTGATTTTTGAGCAAGCTTTTTTGAATAATGTTCACTATAGAATAAAATAAATCCTGTTATAATTAGTAAAAAACCAACTATTATGGGATTGAACACAAGCTTTTCCGCAACCTCTTTTAATGGGAATGCTATTAATACCGTTACTATAGTACCAAGAATAATGTAAAGTCCTAACTTTGCATTTTCGGAAGAAAAATTTTTTGTTTTTATTCCGGTCAATAAATCCGTAATAATTTCTTTAATATCTTTTCTAAAATATATTAATACAGCAATTAAAGTGCCTAAATGCAGCATTATATCAAGAAAAACTTCTTGCATTGACTGTTCGGTCATTGAACTGTCTACAAAAACTTTATAAAGATTGGAAGTTATAACCAAATGTGCAGAACTTGAAATCGGTAAAAATTCGCTTAATCCTTGTACTATTCCCATTATTACAGCTTGAAGTATATGCATTTTTACTCCTCAAAATAACTTGCACAAGAATTTACTGTTTCCCATACCGACACTTTTGATAGTTCGGGTATTTTTTCTTTTAATTTTTCATAAATATATTTTGACAGCATTTCGCTTGAAGGGCTGATTTGTTTGAAATCTTCCAGTGTATTTATATCTTTATGGTCTAACAATTTTAAAACAGTATTAAGTTCTCGTTTTAAAATTTTAAAATCTATTAACAAATTTGATTTATCAAGCTGCGAACCTTTAACAAAAACTTCAACCTTCCAATTATGCCCGTGTTGATTTTCGCATTCACCATCGTAATTAAGTAAATGGTGCGCCGCCGAAAATGAACTTTCTACTTTTAACTCATACATATCTCTTTTATACGTTCCTTTTTTACCGTTTTAAACCAAACTAAAGACGAAGAAAATCTTCGTCTTTAGTTTTTGTTTTATTATATTAGATTTTCAAGTTTTTGGATTATCTCTTGATTCTGCATAGCAAATTCTTTTCCTCTTGCTTCAATTGCCAATTTTAAAATCAAAGGAAGATTCAAAGCTTTACCGTTTTTAAGGTTATTGCAATATACTTCTTCATAGTTATCCGGTACTCTCAATGACCAATTTTTATCTCCTGATGTACCCGGTCTATTGTATACATCATAAAGTCCGAGAAAATCAGTAAAGAACATCTGAATATTTTCAGCTTTGCATGCAAAAAGTTCAACCAGCTTCATTTGTGTAAGGAATACAGCGTCTTTTGACATTCTTACAGCGGCTTCTTCTTTTTCTTCATCTGAAGCATCGGGCATTAAATCTTCCGCAAGATTTTTGCCGTTCAAATATCCTGCCTCTGTATATACTGTTGAATCTGCCCACATTGCAATAGGTTCATTATCATGTGTTCCTACCATTGCCCAGCTTCTCGGAGTAATATTTTTACATCTGTAAGGATGTTCGGGTTTTTCCGGAACTACAAACTGGATTAACTTCATTCCCTGTAAATCATATTCTTTCATAACGCTGACTACGGGATACGTCAATGTTCCTAAATCCTCACATACTATAGAATCTTTATCAAGACCGACTTCTTTTGCCGCAGCTATAACTATATTTTCTACGAGAGCGCCGTATTTCTTAATTTGTTCTTCTGTAAGTTTTAAAATTCTTTCTTCTTTATCAGCCTCAACTTCATTATTTAAATCTTCCATTTGAGCTATAGCATATCTGGAAAGTACCGGATGTTCAGGGGAAGAATACAATCTTCCGGCGCCTTCTTCAATTTTTGGTTTTTTACCTGAAACATAAACCCAGGGGTCAATTAAACCAACCATGTGGTCAATTCGGACACCGCCCGGATTTTCTCTAAACATTTTTTTATACAGTTCTTTCATTAAAAGACCGCCTTCTCCCAAAGAACCATCTTTATTGAATAATTTTTCAGGATCCATGACAGGAAATCCCCACATTTGACCATCTTCCGAAAAATAGTCAGGCGGACAGCCAAGGCACCAGCCCTTTAAAAAATATGCCTGATATGCCCAATTATCGCGGTCTGAAAATGCTACCTGTCTGTCTGCTATCATTTTCATTCCTCTTGATTGTGCATATTCTCTTGATTCATCGTTTTGAACAGAAATAACAAACTGGCAGAATGAATAATAATCTATTATATCTGCATATTTTTCTTTTAATTCATTAATTCTTTTATTATATATTTCTTTTTGTTCTTCATTTTGAGGATTAAATAAGCATTTATCTGTTTCAGATTTCCACATTGGCCAATAATCGTTACCATGTTCAGTTTCTAAAGCTTCATATAAAGAATCTTTTTCAAGCCAAAAAGCATTATTTAATTTATATTCTTCAAACTTTGATTTTAATTCCGGACAATCAGAATTTTTAAAATTTTGATATGCTTCTTTTAAGGCATCTTCTTGTTTTTTAAAAATATAAGAATAAGCAGTTCTGTTGATATCTTTATTAGGATTATTCTCTGTGATATTTTGATATGTTTCTATTGATAGAATATTATGCCATTTTTCTGTTGTAAGTTGCTCTAAATCAATAAACAACGGATTATTTGAAAATATTGTTCCTGTATATGGCGATGCATCAATGGATTTTGTTTTTCCTGCCGGTCCCAATTGTATATCAGTAAATATTCCTGATAGAAAATTCATTAATTTTTTTGCAGCATTTGAATTAACTGTTCCAAAACCTGTATTTTTACCGCTTTCAGCCGGAAAACTATTGGCATGACATATAAATGCAAAATGCTTTTTTCCTAAAATGTTTAATGCTTCTTTTATTATTTCTTTTGATTCAATAGAAGCAAACGGAGATTTTTTTTGTTCATCACAATAAGTCATAGTATCACATATCCTTAAAAAACTATTTACCACTATATTTTAATATTTACAAGTATTTTTGACAAGTAATCTTTTTGTTAAAACTTTAAACTATTATTTCTGTTTCATTTTTATACGTAACAAATGCTACTTTGTTGTTTGCCTTTTTCACATATTTCCTTTTTGTATAGATTATTGAAGTTTTTGAATTATTTTTTTGAGAAGAATATTCCTTGGTTATTTTTGCAGCTTTTAACAAAACGTCATCAGGAATTTTGACCTTTTCGGGATTCTTTACCAGAATATGAGCGCCCGCTGCATTTAACGGGTGAAACCATATATCCTCTGCTGATGATAATTTAGATAATATA
>JAJQFK010000255.1 GCA_021201175.1 Candidatus Gastranaerophilales bacterium
GATTAATTTTTCAGGAATATTTAAAATTTCAGGTAATTCAATCATTTTGCCTTTCTTCATTAATTTTCTCGCCTACATTAATTTGCAATTCTTTGCCGTCAATTATAACCTGCCCCATAAGATTTATCGGGGAGGAACTTTTATCTTTTTCAGAATATAACCCGTACAGTTTTCCTTTTAATTCTTCTGCTTTGAGGAATACTGATATATCCGGATTTAATTCATCATCTTTGCCTTTTCTGTTCAAAGCCATTTGTTGAACAGCTTCAAGATTTTCAAATGATTCATTTTTTGAATACAGAGATTCTTGTTTATTTTTCTTTTTTTCTTCCATTATTTATCCTGTTTTATTATTTTTACCAATTTTTTTGTACCGTTGAAATCAACGGAATACTGTTTTATATCACCGTTTTTCAATTCTTTATTTAATCCGAAAACAAAGCCTGCTGCAGCGGGCGTACCATATTTAACATTAACCTTAAACCATTTCCCGTCTTTAACGGAATCAATAAATTTTTTAATTTTTTTTCGCCGGGGCTGAAATGTTTCATACTGTTGTGTTTTTACATTAAATTGAGTTACTTTTGCGTGTAATGCACCGCAAACCGGACATCTTGACACTTCAAGTTTCCTATCTCTATATTGAAAACTGGGCAAAATAAAAACCGTTTCTAACGGTTCGCAGCAGCTTCCGCAGCAATAAATCATATAATCAAACCACTCCCTAAGACTTAGCGAATTTAGTCACCTTTTCGATATAGACCCAAAGTTACATTTTATTGTAATTGATTTTTAAATTAATCAACAAAATTACTTTCGCATGCCCCGTCAAGACGTTATTTCTAAAGAAATTTACGTTTTGAACTATCTACTCAAGTCTTAATTCAAATCATATTCTTATAATAGCATATTTTTATCTTAACGATATAAATTTACATTATACTTTTTACAAAACTTCACATTGTGGTCATTGTGGTCAATTGGCAAATTCCGGATGATTACCCTAAAAATCTATAACCGCATTGTCCGATAATGTGTTCAGGAAGTTAATAAAAGCCCCTCTCAAAGTTGCTATTCGCTCAACTAATTAAATATTTTTACTGCCTGTATATCAAACAATGTTATATAAATTAACCGACTTTTCGTATATTTTCTTCTGTTTCATCAAATTGATGTTCCGAGATAACAAAATCCTTAGGAATAGTTACACCTGTTGTACTTGCAAACTTTCCGTTCCTTGTATAATTTATGGAGGGTGCATTATTAGACGGTTTTGTACTGCGCAATGTAGTAGTCTTAATTGGTTTTTTATTTTTTATTTTACTATTTATTTGTACAGAATTATATCTTTTATTTTTTGGTCTTGCAGCAAGCATCATAAGAAATAATAATGCCATTGAAAAAATTGAAACTACAAGTATTTTTCTGTCCGCAATAAAAATATAACTGTTTTTCGCTTCAATTTGTTTTGTAATTCCGGTTGAAATTTCTTTTGTATAAATTTTGGAATTACTAATGTTTTTACCTTGTATCAAAATAAGAGTATTTTCATCGTTTTTCTTTTGAACAATAACATTTTCCAGATTTGAAGTATTATCATATACAATTTCCATTGAATCAGACGGCTGAGTTGAATCAAGAATAATAGTTAAATTATCTTTTCCGTCAAGATATTTTTTTATTTGCACATTTTTATCGACTTTAAGAAAAATATCATAGCCGTTTTGCGTTTGTTTTACATCTATAGCCGAAATAGCGTTTTCAGCCGCAAAACCCCATGAACCCGATAAAAGAAGTATGCAAAATGCCATACACAATTTCTGAATAAAATTATATTTAATCCTCGTATTCATTATATCTCCAATGATACTATCCTTTATTGAATATTTTATAAATTTTTTCAAATGAAAACATCAATCGAACGATTTATAAAATTATCTAAATCTTTAGATTAATGAAATATATAAGTACGATATATTTACAAAGCACAAAAAAAAGATTATTATAGATAAAATTCTAAAAAAAATTAAATTGGCATGCGGGATAAATAAGCCGAAACCATTGGGGAGATGTACTAAAGGAGATTCTATGGATAGGATTGTAAAAAGGGACGGTTCAATCGTCAGTTTTGATGCATTAAAAATTGAAACAGCAATAATCAAGGCAGTAAGAGTAACAAAAGAATTTGAAGAAAAAGAAGCTAAAAAAATAACAAATAAAGTTGTGTTAATGGCTCAGGATATTGCCAAAAAAAAGCAATCAAACCTAAAAGCTCCGACTGTCGAAGAAATTCAAGATGCTGTAGAAAGTGCTTTATATTCGTTCGGATATACAGCAACCGCTAAGGCTTACATTCTTTACCGTGAACAAAGAACAAGAATAAGAAATTTTGCTTCGGGATTAAATGCAGATTTAGTTGATGATTACCTTGAACAGCTTGATTGGCAAGTAAATGAAAACTCCAATATGGCATATTCTATTCAGGGATTAAATAACTATATTGCCTCAAATATAAGTAAGAATTACTGGTTAAATAAAATTTATCCGCAAGAAATAAAAAATGCACACACAAACGGTGATATTCATATCCATGACTTAAACATTATATCAGTTTACTGTGTCGGCTGGGATTTAAAAGACTTACTTTTAGAAGGATTTAAAGGAGTAAAAGGAAAAGTATCAAGTGCGCCGGCAAAACATTTAAGAACTGCTTTAGGGCAGATGGTAAATTTTCTTTATACAATGCAAGGTGAAAGTGCCGGAGCACAGGCATTTTCTAATTTTGATACATTACTTGCGCCCTTTGTAAGGTATGACGGATTATCTTATGAGCAAGTTAAACAAGCAATACAAGAATTTGTATTTAATATGAATGTACCTACAAGGGTTGGGTTTCAAACCCCGTTTTCTAATATAACAATGGACATGAATGTTCCTTCTTATTATAAGGATCAGCCTGTAATAATCGGAGGCGAGTACAAAGAAGAAACTTATTCACAATTCCAAAGAGAAATGGATATGATAAACAAAGCATTCTTTGAAATAATGATGCAAGGTGACAGTGAAGGCAGAGTATTTACCTTCCCGATTCCTACATATAATATAACAAAGGATTTTGATTGGGATAATCCGAATCTTAAAGGTTTATGGGAAATGAGTGCTAAATACGGAATACCTTATTTTTCCAACTTTATAAATTCTGATATGAATCCCGAAGATGCCAGATCTATGTGCTGCCGATTAAGAATAGATAACAGAGAACTTTCATACAGAGGCGGAGGTTTATTTGGCTCTAATCCTTTAACCGGCTCTATTGGTGTTGTTACTATTAATCTTCCGAGACTCGGTTATTATGCTACAAGTAAAAATGAATTTTTATCTATGCTCGCCGACAGAATGGAAATAGCTAAAAATTCTCTTGAAATTAAAAGAAAATTACTTGAAAAATTTACTGATAACGGATTATATCCTTATACAAAATTTTATTTAAGAGATATTAAATCAAGATTCGGCGTATATTGGAAGAATCATTTTTCAACAATCGGCTTAATAGGTATGAATGAAGCGTGCCTGAATTTATTCGGAAAAGGGATAGAAACAAAAGAGGGGCAGGATTTCGCTATTGGTGTTATGGATTTTATGAGGAATAAAATAAAGCAGTATCAACAGGAAACAGGAAATAATTATAATCTTGAAGCGACTCCCGCCGAAGGTACCAGCTACAGGCTTGCAAAACTTGATAAAAAGCAATCGCCGTTTATAATCTGCGCAAATGAAAAAGAATATGAAAACGGTGCAAATCCTTATTATACAAATTCAACTCATCTTCCGGTTAATTATACTGATGATATTTTTGAACTCCTTGATTTACAGGACGAATTACAGACAATGTATACAGGAGGAACGGTTGTACATATTTTTGCGGGCGAAAGACTATCGAATACTGAGTCAATGAAAAATCTGGTAAAAAAAGTTTGTACTAATTATAAACTTCCTTACTTTACTTTTTCACCGACATTTAGTGTATGTAAAAACCACGGATATATTGCGGGCGAACACTTTACTTGTCCTGAATGCGGAAGTGAATGCGAGGTATATTCGAGGATTGTAGGTTATATAAGACCGGTAAGCCAGTGGAATAAGGGTAAGCAAGAAGAATTTAAAAATAGAAAAACTTTTGTTATAGAAAATTCTGACTGTAAATGCAATTTATAATAGGCGGATTACAAAAAACATCAATGCTTGATTACCCTGATAAAATCAGTGCAATAGTTTTCACGCAAGGGTGTAATTTTAGGTGCGGATATTGTCATAATCCCTCTTTATTGGAGATGAAAAATAATAGTATTATTTCTGTTGATTCTATTTTTGAATTTTTGAATAAAAGAAAAGGGAAACTTGATGCAGTTGTTATTACAGGAGGCGAACCGACACTCCAGAAAGATTTAAAAGCCTTTATATACAATGTTAAAAGTATGGGGTTTCTTGTTAAACTTGATACAAACGGGTGTAATAATAATATTCTTTCGGATTTAATTAATGAAAAACTTATTGAT
>JAJQFK010000281.1 GCA_021201175.1 Candidatus Gastranaerophilales bacterium
CTTTAAATACCGTTCAGAGCGGTTTATTGAAACTTCATAACTTTCTGAATGTTCCTCCTTCTGATTTTGCAATGAATATTGTTGTCTTTTGTCTGTTTATAATGGCAATATTTTTCAGTGCGGGTGGCAGCATGCTTTCAATAAAGAAACATTTACAGGTATAGTTTATATAGAAAAAGATTTAAGTTGTCGTGCAATTTATTGCACGAATAAATATTATGTACATGTCAAACAATTAGTTACATTTTGTTTAAAAAAATTTCTTTTTGCAATTGACTTTTTTGACACAATTTACTCGGACAGATTATATTTGTCCTGTCCGGAATATTTTTTAGAGTTCTGCTGTTAAATCATAAACACTGCAACCGGTAACTTTTGCCTTAACAATATCTCCGGGGATTAAGGAAGTTTTAGTTTTAATAAATATTAAACCGTCAACTTCCGGCGCATCTTTATAGGTTCTTCCTGTAATAATATCGTCATCAGTAACAGATTCAACAATACATTCTATCTTTTTACCGATTAATTTTTGATTAATCTCTTTAGAAACCTCTTTTTGCAGTTTCATTAAAATATTTTTTCTTTGTTTTTTGATTTTTGCCGGAATTTGAGGTTTTAGAGAATACGCTTTTGTATTTTTTTCTCTTGAAAACTCAAAAACTCCAACTCTATCCAGTTTCATTTCTTTTATGAAATTACAAAGTTCTTCAAAATCTTCTTCGGTTTCTCCGGGATAACCTGTGATAAATGTAGTTCTGACAGCCGCATGCGGTACTAATT
Source organism: Candidatus Gastranaerophilales bacterium (assembly GCA_021201175.1). Taxonomy (GTDB): domain Bacteria; phylum Cyanobacteriota; class Vampirovibrionia; order Gastranaerophilales; family Gastranaerophilaceae; genus Avigastranaerophilus. The sequence continues at coordinate 781 of JAJQFK010000281.1, forward strand.
TACGTATATGTTTTATTAGCTTTTTTGAATCAATTACAGGGCGATTCATAGCTTCAAGCATATTTTTGCTGACATGTTGCAGCGGAATATCTATATATTTAACAACTTTATCCAATTTGTTAATTGACATGAGCAATTCATCTGTAATCATAGAAGGGTATGTGTACATAATTCTAATCCAGTTTAGGTTTTCGATTTTGTTTAATTCAATAAGTAAATCAGACAAAGAAACTTTATCTTTTAAATCCTTACCCCAGCTTGTAGTATCCTGTGCAATAAGCACGACTTCTGAAACACCTTTATCGGCAAGTTCTTTAACTTCTTTTATTATGTTTTCGGGTTTTCTTGAAACATAAGCCCCTCTGAGTTTTGGAATAATACAATATCCGCAATTAAAATTACAGCCTTCTGCTATTTTTACGTAAGAACTTGCTCCCATTGTAATTTGCTGTCGTTGTGCAGTTTCAGGATATTTATACGATGGATTATCATCTACAAAATACATACCGTCTTTTGTTTCGGTAACTTTTTTAATAATATCAGCAATTTTATCCATTTCGGAAGTTCCGACAAAAGCCAATGCTTCCGGTATTAATTCTTTAAGTTCTTTTTTGTATTTTTGAGGCAGACAGCCTGTAATAATAACTTTTTTCCCTGCACGAATCATATCAAAAACAGAAGCAACCGATTCTTTTTCTGCATCATGGATAAATGAACATGTATTTATAATTACTATATCTGCTTTTGTTTCATCAAGAGTAATTTTATATCCGTTTTGAGCAAGCTGCCCGAGCATAAGTTCCGAATCTACAAGATTTTTTGCGCACCCGTGATTAATTAAAGCAATTTGACACATTATACTTCTTCCTTTGAATCAAATGATAAAGTAAGCTGCGGAATATCAGGATTACTATTTTTAGTTTTTTTGGAAGATAAATCTTTCGAATAATCTCTTTGCATTCTATTCATTATGTTTTCTGCTTTTGATAAAACACTTTCGGGTAATCCTGCCATTTTGGCAACATGAATACCGTAACTTTTACTTGCAGAACCTTCAATAACTTTTCTTAAAAATTGTATTTCCCCATTTTCTTCATTTAATGTAATTCTGTAATTTTTAATTTGTTCAATAGTTTTGGACATAACATTAAGCTCGTGATAGTGAGTAGCAAATATAGTTCTGGCTTTAATTTTAGAGGCAATATATTCAGCTACCGACCAGGCAATGGCAACACCGTCATAGGTAGAAGTTCCTCTGCCTATTTCGTCAAGAAGAATCAAACTTTTTTCAGTAGCACTGTTAAGTATAAAAGCAGTTTCTGTCATTTCTACCATAAAAGTAGATTGTCCCATTGATAAATCATCGGCAGCGCCTGAACGTGTAAATATCTTATCTACAATACCTATACGGGCATAAGAAGCCGGAACAAAAGAACCTATTTGCGCTAAAAGAACTATAAGCGCATTTTGACGCATATATGTAGATTTCCCCGCCATATTCGGACCTGTCAATATCATAAACTGGGTATCATTGTTATCTTGAGCATTTGCTATGAGTCTTAAGTCGTTTGATACATAACTGCCCATTGGCAGAATTTTTTCAACAACGGGGTGTCTGCCGTCTTTTATGCATATTTCTTTTGAATCTGTAATTTCAGGTCTTATATAATTTGATTCAATTGCACTAACAGCAAATGAAGTTAATACATCTACCCTTGCGATAAAGTGTGAGGTTTCGCGCATACAATCGACCAGTGATTTTGAGTATTCCACAAAATCTTTAAACAATTTTTGTTCCAAGTCCAAAACCTTTAATTGGGCTGATAAAACTTCATCTTCGTGTTGTTTAAGTTCTTGAGTAATATATCTTTCAACATTTGTAAGAGTCTGCCTTCTTACATAACTCATCGGAACTTGCGAAATATTAGACTTAGTAACTTCAATATAATATCCAAAATTTCTGGTATAGCCCACTTTTAGATTTTTTATACCGGTATTATTTTTTTCACGTTCTTCAAAATCTTTAAGCCATTTATCACCCTTTGTGATTAATTCTCTATAATAGTCTAAATTCCCATTAACATTGTCTTTAATAAAACCCGGCTCTTTTGTATTATTAGGAGCTTCTTCTTCAATTGTTCTTTCTATGATTGACATATAATCAACAAGTTCATAAATTTGCTGCGGAAAATTGTTTAAATATTCAGTTTGGAATGTTTTAAATAAATTTATAAAATCCGGAATATTTGAAAAAGTGTTGCGAAGCGCAATAAAGTCAGCAGGATTAACACTGCCCGAACTTATTTTAACCGCAAGTCTTTCAATATCGGAGGTTTTCTCCAGCAGATTAATTAATTTAATTCGTCCTGCCGGATTATGTATTAGTTCTTCAACCGAATCCTGACGTTTTGTTATTTCCTCAATGCTAAGAACAGGCTGTGTAATCCAGGACTTCAACATTCTTGCGCCTATTGAGGTATGAACATTATCAACAGCCCAATACAAGCTTCCGTGTTTTTGCCTGTCCCTTGCTGTTTCCGTAAGTTCTAAATTCCTTCTGGTGTTCGCATCAATAGAAACATATTCAGATAGCGAGTAAGGCTTAATAATATCAAACTTGGGAAGTACATTTTGTTGTGTATCAAAAAGATATTCTATAATTGCGCCTGCTGCAAGAAAAGCTTCTTTGTGTTCTTTTAATCCAAACGGCTCAAGCGATATAACATTAAATACAGATTTAATATTTTTTATTGATTTTTTTTCTTCAAAGTAAGAAATCGGTACTTTAGAGCAAGTATAGTTAGATGTAATAGAATCAGGTAAACAGATTTTTTCGTCCGGAACAATTTGAAACGGTTTTATTTCCATCGGTTCAACTGCACCAAGGACTTCCGAGGGCTTTATTCTTGCAAGTTCAGCAAGAATCCCTTCAAGTTTGCCTGTTGTAACTTTAAATTCTCCGGTTGTAATATCTGTATAAGCAAGACCATAAGTATCTTTAACATTGATAACTGCGGCAAGATAATTATTTAAGCCGGATTCCAGCAGATTTATTTCTGTAATCGTTCCGGGAGTAATAGTTTTAACAATCTTTCTTTCGATGATTTTTGTGTTATTTTTTTTATCTTTTTCAGGTGTTCCAATTTGCTCGCAAATTGCAATTTTATAATTTCTGTTTAAGAGTTTTGGAATGAAAGTGTTTACGGATTTAACCGGAATCCCCGCCATAGGAACTTTACCGAGGAGTCCGCCGTCTTTGTGAGTCAATGTCAAACCCAGTTCTTTTGAAAAAATAAGAGCATCTTCAAAGAATCCTTCATAAAAGTCGCCAAGTCTGAATAATAATACAACTCCGGGATTTTCTGCTTTTATATCCGTATACTGTTTAAATAAACCTTGAGCATTATTTCTTATTTCTTCCGTAATACGGCTGTTCTTGATTTCTTCATTTATCATAGTATACTTAATGTATAACAAATTTTGCATGATTTCAAGGAATGACACTAAATATATAAAGGAGTTTTAATGAAAGGCTGTTTGGGTTTAATTGTTAAAGGAATTATAGCTGTTCTTGTATTTTTTGGACTTCTTCATCTTGGTGTTATTGATTTTATTCGGGAAAAAATTAATGAAAAATCAAATCCGACAAGAGAGGAAATAATTGAAAAAGCAAAAGATGTTGTTGATTTATCGCAAATCGATGAAGAATATACAATAGAGAAAAATTTAAAAATCTTTAAAAACAGAATGATTATTGA
>JAJQFK010000093.1 GCA_021201175.1 Candidatus Gastranaerophilales bacterium
TGTTACCCGCCCGAATGCAAAGCCTGTATCCGTTGGCAAAGCCATTAGGTGGTTGTAGGGACTGTGCCGGAAGCTAAAATCAAGACGCACCCGCTCCGCAGTTGTTTCGCTAACATTGATTATTCACTACGTTATAGGCACGTAGAATATCTACACTCAACCGTCTTTGCGAGCGTTTTACAGTGGTTTGGCTTGAATATAAAGCTTTGATTCAAATTACTTAAAAAACTCGCAATTGTACACTGCTGCTCAAAGCCCTCGCAATTTGCGCAGTAGCTGCAAACGTGCAAAAAATTGCACGCTTGTAATTAAAATAATATTGTTTGTGTGGTGGTAGAAACTAAAACCTTGAACTAATCCAATGGCGCAGGCATGAATTATATTAAATCAGAAAATCTTTTCATAGCTTCAATTGTTTTTTCTGTATTATTGAAAGAGGTTAATCTAAAATATCCCTCTCCGTTTCTTCCAAAGCCTGAACCCGGAGTACCCACTACTGCAATATTATTCAACAGATAATCAAAGAATTCCCAGGAGGACATGTTGTTTGGACATTTTAGCCATATATAAGGAGAATGTTTGCCGCCTGTATACCATATTCCTTTTTTATCCATTGTTTCGGCAATAATTTTAGCGTTATTGCTGTAATATTGAATATTTTCTTTAATCTGAAGCTGTCCGACGTCTGAAAAAACTGCATTGGCTGCTTTTTGTACTATATATGGTACTCCGTTAAATTTTGTTGTTTGCCTTCTTACCCAGAATTTATTTAATGAAGCTCCCTGTTTAATAAGTGATTTAGGAACAACCGTGTAACCGCATCTTGTTCCCGTGAATCCGGCAGTTTTGGAGAAAGAACAAAATTCGATAGCACAATCTTTTGCGCCCTCTATTTGATATATACTTGAGGGTAACTCGTGCGATTTAATAAAGCACTCATACGCTGCATCAAAAAGAATTATGGCATCATTTTTTAAAGCATAGTCCACCCACTTTGCTAATTTTTCTTTTGTATATACAGAACCTGTCGGGTTATTGGGAGAACATATATAAATTATATCGCATTTTACATTTTCATCCGGCAGAGGTAAAAATTCGTTAGATTCATTAGCATCTGCAAATATGATTTTTCTTCCCGCCATTATATTTGTATCAACATATACAGGGTACACGGGATCCGGCACAAGTACGGTATTATCCAGACCGAAAATATCAAGAATATTTCCTAAATCACTTTTAGCACCATCTGATATGAATATTTCATCCGACTCCAATTCGACAGATTTTTTGGAATAATAATTTTTAATGGATTCTCTTAAAAACGCATAACCCTGCTCCGGACCATAGCCCCGAAAAGTTTCCCTTTTGCCCATTTCATCGGCTGCTTCTTTTATTGCCTCAACAACAACCGGCGCCAGCGGTAATGTTACATCGCCTATACCTAACTTTATTATTTGTTTTTCAGTATGTTCTTTTGTAAATTCCGCAACTTTTTTTGCGATTGTGGAAAATAGATAACTGTCCTCTAACTTTAAATAATTCTGATTAATATTCATAAAATCTCCATTTTGTATAATCTACAAAGTATATTATACATTATAAATTTAAATTGTCTGTTTTTTGGGCAGTTTATAGCCGCATTATATAAAATCCGAAAAAATTTCAGAAGCATGATTGTTTGTATTCGTTTTATTTTCCGGAACCGCATATTTTTTATAATCTTTTAAATCTTTTATAGCAAGCATAACAGCGGTTTTTTCCGCGAGTTTTTGCTGTTTTGTAAGAACAGCCTCGGCTATAGCTGCCGGAATAAAAGCAATTACTGCGCCTGCTGCTGTAAATAACCCTGAAAATTTATTATTAGGGAATTTTTTTGAAAGATTTTTTCCTATAAGTGCCCCAATTGCGGTAGAAACAATATCCAGAGGACCTAAAATAGTTTCAGAAATTGATTTAATGCCGACCGATTGGTCATATAATTTTTCTCTTTGTGTATTAACACACAGAGAAGTTCCTTTTTGAAGTTCTTTTGCTTCTTGCATTTGTTCATCTGAATAATTTAAACTTTTTTTAACTTTCATTTTTTTCTTAATATTCGGAAGTTCTTTTTCAGCAAATTTATCATATTCTTTCATATCCTTAAGAACTGTTTTTAAAAATTTAGGTAAAGGCTCATTATTTTCTGATTGGTTTAAATCAGGTTTATCCGGATTATCGGTAAAACGTTTTAAATACTTGTATTTTGTAGCAAGAATGGCTTTATTTTCAATATCAGAAATATTTTTATTAAGTAACATATAAGATAAAAGCGGAACACCGATTTTTACAGCCGCCCTTACCGGTTTATTTTTAATATGCAAAACATCAACAATTTTATCAGACAGTAAATACTCTAAAAATCCGCCCATAAACAAAGAGGAATATGCAATATTAGAAACAGTTTCCACTTTTCTCAAAGGTTCAAGCACATCATGCTCAACATTCAGTAATAAATTTTCAAATAATTGCTGATTATCTTTTGCATTTTTTATTTGAGCTTCTGTTAAATTTCCGGAAGCGGATTGCATAGTATTAAAATATTCTTTTTTGCTTTTTTCGTAGTTATTGTGATTTTTAGTATAATCTTTCACAGATACGAAAGAAGAATTTATATTAATTTTGTCCTTGATTTTATCAGAAGCTTTAATATTATTATTTTTATTTGAATCAAGTTCTGAACAAATTTGATTTTGTTGATTATCATCAGGGATAGTGAATAATTTAGGATTATCTATGAGATTTTGCGAGGCATTAAAGCTTGCCATTCTAATAAGTCCAAGCTGTGCTTGCATAGAATCTTTAATACCTTTTGCATAGCAAGCGGCACTTAATAAAAAAGCACCGGCAGTTAAAATCTTTTGCAGCGGCAATGAACCGATTTTAGCATTTTTATACCGTTTTAACAAATTAGCGGTATTTTTTGCCATTTGATTTTTTGGAGCATGTTTTTCAAAAAACGGGATAGATTTAGCGGCGGCAACGGGCAGAGAACATATTACACCGGCAATAGACATTAATTCAATATTATAAGTTTGAAAAAAAGTTTCGGCATCTTCGGCTTTTTCATGCTCATAGTTATCTAAAAGTAAAAGCGGTTCTGCAATTGCATGTGCTTTTTGTCTTAATTTTGTATCTGAACAAATTGCATTGGTTTGATATTTGTCTGATTGGTTTTTTCTTTTATTATTCCATTCGGTATATTCAGGAACATGCTTTCTGTATTTTGTATAATATGAAAAAATATTATTCATTTAAACATAAAATACCTTTCATTATAAAATTATAGTGCCATGCATATAGACAGCTATTTGCATAAAGTTCAAGATACTTTAAAATTGCGTGATTTTCAATTATATATTTATAAAATTTTACAAAATAAATATTTTAGTGTGATTTTGTTTTTAGTAAAATGTAAATATGTAGAGAGGGAATATTAATGTCATTAAATTCATACTTGGGAATAGATGTAGGTTCTGTAACAACAAAGGCAGCCATAGTAGATGAAAAAGGTAATTTTATAGATGGTTTTATGACCCGTACAGCCGGAAAACCGGTTGCAGCTGTTCAAATTTCATTGAAAAATCTTTTAAAACAGGCGAAGCAGGATTATAATATTTTGGGAGTCGGAACAACAGGTTCCGGAAGGAATCTTGCCGGAGCACTCGTAGGAGCAGACGTTGTAAAAAATGAAATTACTGCACATGCAGTAGCCGCAAGTACTTATGTCCCCGGGGTTCAAACTATTCTGGAAATAGGCGGGCAAGACAGCAAAATTATTATTTTGCGCGATGGTATTGTAACCGATTTCGCAATGAATACCGTATGTGCAGCCGGTACGGGAAGTTTCCTTGATCAGCAGGCAGCCAGACTTAATGTTCCGATACAAAACTTTGGTGAAATCGCATTAAAATCATCATCACCTGCAAGAATTGCCGGAAGGTGCGGTGTCTTTGCAGAAAGCGATTTAATTCATAAACAGCAGTTGGGATACCCTGTAGAAGATTTGCTTTACGGACTTTGTCAGGCTTTAGTAAGGAATTATCTTAGTAATCTTGCTCTGGGAAAAGAATTGCTGCCGACTGTTACATTTCAGGGCGGGGTCGCAACAAATTCGGGCATGGTTAAGGCTTTTGAAGAAGCACTTAATACTAAAATTGTTGTTCCTGATAATCATCAGACAATGGGAGCAATAGGAGCCGCTTTACTTGCTATGGAAAATCATCAGTTTAATGAAAAAGCAACAAAATTTAAAGGCTTTAGTGTGGGCGAAATGTCATTTAATTCATATACAAACCAATGCACGGGCTGTTCAAATAATTGTGAGGTCATTACAATAGTTGAAGGTGAAGTAACTTCGACTGATTTAAATAATAAAACAGATAAAATTATTGCACGCTGGGGCGGTACCTGCGGAAGATGGGATATCGGCTGATAATTCTATTTACAAAAAATAAAAAACGAAGTATACTTTTGTAAAGAATCGACCATAAAAAGT
>JAJQFK010000168.1 GCA_021201175.1 Candidatus Gastranaerophilales bacterium
ATTGCAGCCTTCAAGATGGTTTCAAGCTTCGGGGGGGGGAGGGCAAAAGGATTGTCAAATCAATTATTTTTACGAATTTGTTTTTATAAAAATACGAGGCTCGCATATTAGTTTAATAGATAAAAAGGAGAGAATTTATGGCATCAAATTTTTGGTCTGCGTGTACAGGTATAACTAGAACACAAATTGAGAATACGCCTGGAGGGAAATTATTTTTTGGCAACTCAGTGGAAGGAACAGAAAAAGAAACCGAACAAGGTAACAAAGTTTCTGACGGAGCTAAAAACGAGAATAGCAGCATATTTAAATAATATATATAAGTAAAAAGACCCTTTATTTGAGGGTCTTTTTATTTGCCGAAGGCCGGACTCGAACCGGCACGCAGGGTGAACTGCGTCAGATTTTGAGTCTGATGCGTCTACCAATTTCGCCACTCCGGCATAGCGCATCTATCCTGATTTATAATATCTTAAAGATAATTTTTTTTCAATATCTAATGTAATGGAGTTATATAGCAAATTCCGCTAAATATTCTCGTACATACTAATCAGCCTTTCAAGGCTCCTTCGTTTTGTCCGGATACGAAATATTTTTGCATTGCTATAAAGAAAATTATTATAGGAATAATAGAAATAATAGAGCCGGCAGCGATATAGCGCCAATTAGCGCTGAACATTCCTTGTAAATCATTAACTCCGACAGGCAAAGTGTATAAAGATTTATTTGTAAGTACAATCCCCGGCCATAAAAATTCACCCCATGAACCTATAAATGTGAAAATCGCCAGAAGTGCAAGCGACGGCGCACACATAGGAATTAAAATCTTCCGCCATATATTAAAAATACTGCACCCGTCTATAAATGCCGCTTCTTCAATCTCTTTCGGGATACTTAAAAAAGCCTGCCTCATCAAAAATATACCAAACGCATTAACGGCAAAAGGAAGAATCAGCCCGATATATCCGTTTATTATTCCGTAAGAATCAACAAAATGCAGCTTTAAAATTATAAGGTACACCGGAAGCATAATTGCTTGAAAAGGTATCATTATTGTGGCAAGAATCAGGCAAAATATAAAATTTTTTCCTTTAAATTCCATTCTTGCCAAAGGATATGCCGCTGCGGATGACAGTATCAGATTTAAAATTACCGTGAAACCCGCAACTATAGCACTATTGAAAAAATATCTCAAAAACGGTATCTGATTCCAGACTTCTATAAAATTTTCAAACGTAATATGTTTTGGAAAAAATACCGGCGGATATTGAAATATATTTTCATCTGCTCCTTTTATCGCGGTTGAAATAAGCCATAGAAACGGAAATAAAGATAAAAAAGACATTAAGATTAAAAAAGTGTGTCCGCCTATTGAATGAATGAATTTTTTTATCATAATTTATACCTCTTGTTTTCAAAAAAAGTAATATTTATGACAGAAAATATAAGAATTACCGCAAGAAGTATAACCGAAGCAGCGGAAGCCATTGATAAATCAAGATTTTCAAAGGCACGCTCATAAATATAATATACGATTGTTTTTGAAGAATTCAAAGGCCCGCCTTTTGTCATAACATAAATTTCCGTAAAGACCTTTAAAGCCGAAATAGAAGAAATAGTTGTAACAAGCGCAATAGTCGGCATAATATGAGGAATTGTAACTGTTAAATGTTTTTGAAGCTCGCCGGCGCCGTCGGATTGGGCGGCGTCATATAAATCTTGCGGCACTCCCAGTAATGACGACAAATATATCATCATATAATACCCTATTCCCTTATATATTGTAACCAGAGCAACAGAAAGAAGCGCAAATTTTGTATCTGTCAGCCAGCCGATTGAAGATAATCCCGATAACTCTAAAATATAATTTAATATACCCTGTTCCGCATACAGCCATTTAAATGCAATTGCAACAACTACAATAGAAACAACGACCGGAAGGTATATTAAAACTTTATATATCGAAATCCCTTTGATTTTTTGATTAATAAAAATGGCAACAATTAGCGGAAATATTGATAACACCGGTACAACCATTAACAAAAATAAAAATGTATTTATCATGGTTTTGTAGAATTCGGGATTTTTAAACAAAGCGTAATAATTTGAAAATCCAACCCATTCGGGGTTATAAATATCAGAAGAAAAATCTTTAAAACTCAAAATCAATGTATCAAAAAACGGAATGAAAAAAAACACCGCCAACATTGTTAATGCGGGCAATAAAAATAAATATGGAATATATCTTTTATAAAATGTTTTCAAATTTTCTCTCTGATTTCTTATAAAAATTATAAACTGTATTAGCAATATTTGCACGAAAAATGTTTTTATATATTTAAGGAGAGATGGTCTATGATTTTTATAAAGGAAATGTTTCAAAAATATATTAAAAAATTTGTTCATAAAAAAAGAAATAATGAGAATAGTTTGTCTTACGGCAGTCCTACCACTAAATACGCTATGAATTCTTGCTGTAATATAAAATTATCTTCATTAACAGAAAAGAAAAAAAATGAAATTAATGAAAAATTATATGTAATTGTAAAAAAATATATTAATTATCCCGAAAAATTAATTCAATATATAAGACTTTCCGGTGCAAATGTTTATAAAGTTAAAAATGCGGAGAAATATTTGTCTAATATCGGGGAAGAAGAAGGCTTTATTACACCATTAAAAGGATTTAAAGCATTATATATTAATTTGTTATTATATGTATTTGCCGGTGTAAATTTGAAAGCTATATTTTCAACAAATGAAATGTTTATTTTTAATGAAGGCTGTACCGAAATTTACACTATAGCCAGAGCCTTTCATAAATATTACGGTTTTAAATATAATCTTCCGGGGTATGATTATAAATCTCAGGAAATATTTAAAAAAGTATACGGAAACAATAAGCGTAAATCTTCAATATTGAATTCTTGTTCGATAAAAGACATATATGCTTGTAAAGAAGCAATTGCAAGAGATTTAGAATCAATTAATTTTACAATACATCTTTCGGAAGAATACGAAGGTTCTAAAAAAGCTTTGAAAAAGATAAAGGAAAATAATTCCGCAAATGTCTGATTAATACAGCATTGTGCGATACCGAACTAAATTTTATTTACCGGAATTGAAACTGTAAATTCAGTTCCCTTATTATCTTCTGTTGTAAATGTTATATTCCCTTTATGAAGTTCAATTATTTTTTTTGAAATTGCAAGTCCTAATCCGGTGCCGAGTCCTATTTTTTTTGTCGTGAATCCGACATTAAATACTTTGTTTCTTATTTTTTCAGGTATTCCGGTTCCGGTATCCTTTATTTTTATTATCAGATTATCATTTTGAATACTAGTTGTTATTATAATTTTACCGTTTTCGCCTTTGTCGTTTATACTGTGGCAAGCATTTACAAGTAAATTCATAAAGACCTGATTAAGCATATTTGCACTGCACAAGATTAATGGTAAATCCGAATAATTTTTTACTACTTCTATATTATTCTTGAGTTCATGTGTCAACATTTTCAGAGTTAAATCAATTTCTTTATTTATATCTGCAAGTTGAAATTCCGCTTCATCCAACCGTACAAATCTTTTTAAAGATTTTACAATATCTGAAATTCTTTTTGCAGCTTCAATATTGATTGATACTAATTCGTTTAATACTTCTTTATTTTGAGTTTCGGAGGCTAACATTTTGTTAATTAATGTGTTATTTGAACTTATAGATGCCAATGGAGTATTAATTTCATGCGCAATTCCCGAAATAAGCTGACCTAAAGAAGCCATTTTTTCGCTGTTTATCAATTGAAGCTGAGTTTCTTTTAAATCTTTTAAGAGTTTTTCAAGTTTTTTATTCTTTTTGTTCAGCTGCTGAATTAATCCCGCCTGAATTATTGAACTTGCAAGCTGAACAGATATAGATTGTAAAATTTCACGATTATCCTCTGTTTGAAATTTTTGTTTTGTTAATGTAACTATAATCCCTAAAAGTTTATTGTTATTAAAAACGGGAATTATAACTCTTTTTACCCCTTTTGGCAAAATACAATCAGAATTTACATATTCTTTTATACATGCGGTAACAGATAAATTTTTGTTTCTGATATCTTCTGTTATTTCATTTCCGAAATTAATAAGACTACCGGTAAAATCAATATCTGGAATAACACAGTACTTTACACGGAATCCTCCTTTTTCTTTCACTGAAAAATATGTCTTAAAAGAACCTAAAAGAGTATGAATTTCATTAAGAGCAGATGATAAAATTTTTTCTATATCGTTAGTTTCTCGTATTATTAATGATATTCTGTTTATAATGCCCATCTTTATTACTTGATTCTGGGAATGTTCTTGAAGTTTTAAAAATTTTTCCGTTGACTTTTCGGCAGCTTCATATTTTTTTTGAAGCAGTAAATATTTGGAATTTAAATTGTTTAATGAATATTCTGATGTAATATCCCGAAATATAACAATTCTATCTGTTCCGGATTTGTAAGTGTATATAT
>JAJQFK010000243.1 GCA_021201175.1 Candidatus Gastranaerophilales bacterium
TTATATCTTTCTCCTTATATATTTCAAAAACCGGAGAAGGGAGATAGTATTGCAATTTTAGCCGTTGGAAACGAAATAATCGCATATAATGTAACGAAAAACGAATCTGCAGATATAAGCTGCGGGCTTCAAGAAAGACTTCTGTCTTTGAAAAATGAATTAAACATGCAAATTGTGTTGTTTTTATCTGTATATAATAGAGGCAGATATTATTTTTATTTGTTAAACCAGGTGCCTGATTTTAATGAACTTACAGTTTTGTTTAAAGACAAATTTGAAGCTCTGCTGACAAATTATCTGATAAAGGAGTACAACAGTTGATTTTAATTATATCGGATGAAAAAAATGAAGATATGTCGTACGCATTGTACGAAAATTTAAAAGGGAAATCCGCTGATGTAAGACTTATTTCTCAAGACAGTTTGCCTATTGAGAATAATATTACTCTTTTTATTAAAAATAAAAAATTAGCAGGCGAAATATTATTTAATGATGAGATTATTAAAATAAGTGATATAAATGCAATATATACAAGGTTTGGCGTAAATATTTCAGATAAAAAACTTTCTCAAAAAGTAAAAAAGGAAATTGAGCTTGAACGTCAAATATATATGAATATGTTTTTTGAACATATTGATGCCATGGTTATAAATAGGACAAAATCACAATTCTTTAATTCTTCAAAACTGTTTCAGTCCTGGATAATTAAACAGTACGGCTTTAAAATACCGGATTCTATCATTTCAAATACTCCAAGCAAAATAAAAGAGTTTGTTGAACAGAAAAAGCAAGTTATATATAAATCTGCAAGTGCTGAACGCTCAAAAGTTCAAAAACTAAAAAAAGATGACATGAAAAAGCTTGATTTATTAAGATACTGCCCGCATTTGTTTCAGGAATGTATAGAAGGAATTGATATAAGAGTTCATACGCTTGCTTCAGGAGAAACTTTTGCCTGCGAAATTCAATCTCAAACAAGTGATTACAGATATGATAAAGAACGAAATATTAAAATAATAGATATTCCTGATGATATCAAAAAATCATGTGTACAAATGACCCTTGATATGGGATTGTATTTGTCGGGGATTGATTTAAGAAGAACTAAAAATAATGATTATTATTGCTTTGAAGTGAACCCCTCTCCTGCTTTTACCTGGTATGAAATTCAAACAGGGCTGCCTATTACTAATGCTGCTGCTGATATGATGATTAATTCCGACAGATACAAAAATAAAGCTATTAGGAAGTATTAGCCATGTATAAAAATGTTAATTTAGAAGTCATTTATATTTTTATTTTGACAGATGTTAATAACTTTGATAAGTTATTGAATTTTTTCAATTTAAACAGTATGTTTGATATAAGAACTTATTTTTTGTTACGTTCAATTTTTATAAATTCATACGAATTGAGCAGATTAAAAACGATTTTAACTGATGATAGAATTGATAAACAAACAAAATTACTGCATATAAAGAAATTCAGAGAATTTCTAACTATTTTTATAAAAACTAAAACTGTCGAAATAAATATAACTTCAACTACGAAAAAATTGAATAACGCAATAAAGGTTTTGGAGAAATATAAAAATGAACTGCTTTGTTCTTTTTTGTTTGAAATATGCAGTTACCTGAATGATAATATGTATGAGAAAAAGAACAGCTTTTTGCTTTATAGCATTTTTAATTCAATAGAAGAATATCTTGATTTATTTTTAGATGCAGATAAAATTCTATTTAATAATAAAATCATTGACAAACAATTTAAGGCATACTTTGACTTACTGCATATCACCCCTCAAAATATTTGTTTTATAAATAAAAAATATAATATTAAAATAATGCAAAACTTTTTCCCGTTTGAGATTTTGTATAAAATATTTAATTTATTAAAATATAAAAAAATTCAGTTTTCTAATAAAAAATATTTTTTGCTTGAATATGATAAAAAACTCGTTACAAAAAATGCACCCGAGCTATTGCTTCATGAAACGGGGCATTTTCTAAATTTAAAAATATATAATTTCCAGAAAAAAGCAGTTAATGAGTTATGCATGAAAGATAAAACTGTAAATATTGAAATTTTGAACTGGTGGCTTAATGAAATAATAGCAGATATCATAGCACAAAGTCTAAACTGCAATTTTATAAATACTTTTAATTTGCTTCCTGCTCAAAATGATGAAAATATAAAATATCCGCCCACATCATTCAGAAAAGCTATTCTTGAACAACAAGAGTATGATTTTTCGATATTTAAAAACAATGAAATTTTGCGCTGTGCTTTAATTATATTCAATAATCTTGATTTGATTAAAAAGATTGTAAATGTCAGTAAATAATCTTAGCAATTTTTTATAAAAAAATGTTTTTATATAAAATATAGAAACGAATGGGGGGATTTTATTTTATGAAAAAAGAATTATTTATTAGTGCTGACTTAAGAACATTACAGAACAAATCGACTGAAAATTTATTACAAGTTTCAAACGGTACTAATATGCCGACTAAAATAACTTTACCAAATCTTAAAACATCAGAAAAGTTTATTGCGGAAAAAAGTTCTGAAACTTTTCCGGGAGTTAAGACATCAGAAAAAATTGTGTCTGAAATTATGCCGGGGTTTAAAACATCAGAAAAGATTTTTGCAGAAAAAAGTACAGAAAAAGTTATTGCAGAAATAACAACACCATCATTACCTTCAGAACCTTTAGAACCATTAAAAGGAATTGAATGCGATACTGAAACAAATACTCCAGATACTAATAGTGATGAACGTCTGTTCTAATTTAAAATTTTTATAATACCTGTTGAACCGTTAATTTCCGCAAGGCAGTTAACGGTTATTGGTTTTTCAATGCCGACAACACAAGGAATATTTAATTCACGGCAGATTATTGACAGATGAGACAGGATACCGCCGTTAACGGATATCACACCTTTTATATTCTTTAGAAGATTCACATCTTCTACATTATCATTTTTTATGTAAAGAATAGAATTCTCATTTAATTTTGTAATATCGGTTGTAATAATACCTTCTGCAATACCGGGGGATGTCGGAATACCAATAATTTCATTAACATCTGAAACATCTTCCTTGCTGCAAATATTCAGATTAACTATTTTTCTTGTCAATTTTCTGAATTGATACATATAAATATTGGCATTAATATCACTTCCCCATTCAATATCAACTCCATCTTTATTATCAAGTTTTTCAAGTATTTCAATAATTTGAGGAACTATCTTTTCTTCATAGTCCATAATGGGTCTTGAAGCTCTATTTCCGTAGACATTAAGCATTTTTGAATTTTCAGTACCATATAAGCGGTTATTTGTAATATAAAAATCAGATTTTGGATATAAAACACCGCCTATAAAAAATGTTTTATTTTTAAAAATGTTTTTATGAACACTATATATATAATTATAGTTACATTGGGAACTAAATTTGTGAGTTGTAATATTATTATTGATTACGGTCATATAAGGTTTAATATTGCCGTTAACAATGTTTGAACATGCACCGAAATATGATTCAATAACGATATTTTCGCCGTCTTTAAATGCAACCCCGCTATAGAAACTCGCATGAGTTTCCTGTAATATAAGCGGACATTTTACATTATTTGAGTTTTTTCTGTGGTGAAGCCAAATAATTAATGCGGATTTTATTATTTCATCCGTATTCGACAAGCCGTTAAAACTCAAATAACGACCTGCTGATGATTGATTTGAATTATCCTCGTCAAATGAAGCTGAACGCACACTTACACCATTAGATAAATCAAATTTTTTTATCTTTTCTTCTATTATTTTTTTCAAAACAGAAGGAGGATAGTTAATATCTATATCGCTGTCCCTTAAAGATAACTCCTGATAAGCGGGAATAAAGTCAAATTCAGGCACACGAAAGCCCATTTGCTTCATATATTCAAGTCCTAATATTTTATTTGATTTTAAAACTTTGCTTTGCATATTCATTAAATGTCCAATTATTTATAATTTTGTAGTCATAATTATAGTATATTCTTAAATCCCTTAGAAATCTTAACAGCCAATAATGTCTGTATTCCAAATTTATTTGCAAAACTTTTGCCCACAATATAATTAAGTTGAAATTTTTTAAATGGTATTCTTGGATATTGCATTCAATTTTAGGATAATTAAAATCAGCTAAAATTAAATCTTTTTTATTTATTTTTTTATTAAATAATGCTGAAATATATTCTAAATCTTCATATTTTGTCATATCGCCAAGTTCGTTTTCAAGAAAAGCAATATTTTTAGAAAAAGACAAATATGCTTTGAGAGCTGTATCTTGAAAAGAGTTACATTCAACAGCTGTTTCTTTATCTGTTTCAGAATTTTGTATATTAAATGAAATTTTTTCTTTTTCGTTACTAAAATATTTCATGTGGGAAAAAATACCGTCAGTCATATAAGCCGTTTCTTGCTCTTTATTTTTTGATTTCATAAGAT
>JAJQFK010000249.1 GCA_021201175.1 Candidatus Gastranaerophilales bacterium
GAATTGAAATCTTATAATGTTGATTTCACTGCCGCAAAAGATGAAGTACTAAAGTTGTTAAATAATTCAAACTTCCCTGCTTTAAGTGATAACGAATGGAAAGAAAAAATCAGTAATTTTGCAAAGTGTAATTATAAAATCTTAAAATTATTGTATGAAGTAATAATAAAGAAATTCGGAACTATAGAAAAAAAAGAAATACTAATTTCTCCAAAAAAAGGTAAAGCAATTTTAGTTTCCGGCAGCAGCTATTCCGATTTGGAAAAAATTCTAAAATTAGCGGCAAAGAGCGGGATTAATGTTTATACCCATCATGAAATGTTAAGCGCACATGAATATGAACAATTAAACAAATATGAAAATTTAAAAGGGCATTATCAACATTTTTCAAATAGTTTTCCCCTTGATTTTGCAGAATTTCCCGGCCCCATATACATTTCCGGTAATTCCATACCAAAACTTGATGTAATAAGAGGGCAAATTTACACATCAGCCAAATATCCGCCTTTTGGAATCGGCAAAATAGAAAATAACGATTTTTCTCCGCTTATAGTATATGCACAAAATTCAACCGGATTCTTAAAAGACTCCGATGAAAAAACAATGGTTGTAGGATTCTCTTACTGCGAAATTGAAAATATAATTGAAGATATTATAAATAAATTTAACACTGAATCTATTAAAAAATTATTTATAATAGGATTATCGAATCCTTTTAACAATAATACCGACTATTTGAAGAAATTTATAAATGAATGTCCGGAAGATTATTATATAATGTCTTTCGGGTATGATTCCAAAAGAAAAAATAATTTTTTTAAAGTTAATTCATTCTATGATTTTTCGGCAGTTTATTATATTATTGAAAAATTATCCGAAAAAACAGAAACATTAATTGAAAATACCGCCGTTTTCTTAACAGACTGTACATATAATACGGTTTCACACATATTTAACCTGTTATACTCAGGAATCAAAAATATATTTTTGGGAACTTGCTGCCCTGATACAATTAATCCTAAAATGGCAGAAGGTCTTAATAACTTGTACGGAATTCATAAACTTACTACCCCGTATGAGGATATAAAAAAAATTAAATAAAAAAGAAGAAGGTTTATTAACCTTCTTCTTTTTTATCTTGTCAATTTTATATTTCTTCTGCTACATCAGTTATAATTGGTGTATATGTATAGTTTGTATTATTAGTTGCATTATTTATTTTAGCAATGGTAGGTGAAACATTTGTCTCTGAAGAAAGTGTATTTTTTGGGGGTTCATAGTAGTATGTTGTTCCATTTTCTCCTTTTATATAAATAGTTTCATTACCTTTTCCAAGATATTCGTTAGCTTTTAGTTGTGTATTTATATCTGTTGCAATGTCTTCTCCTACTAATTGTGATAATTTATCTGTTGACACATTTTCATAAATTGTTGTTTTTGTGGCAGAAGTTTCTGTACTTGAATATCCATCAGTTGTTTTTGTTATTTTAGTTCCGTTTTCTGTTGTATAACTTTGGTTTGTGTTTAAATTTTCAATTTTACTAATATCTTTTTCAGAAAATCCAGTTTTATCTAATTTATCTAATGAAACATTTTCTTGTAAATTTTCTGGCTCTATATAAGTAGTTGTTTTTGTTGGCTTTGTCGACTTAAGAGAATATGATAGGTTATTACCATCAGTACCTTCGGTGATGCTATAAGTTTTACCATCAACTTGTACTTCTTTGCCAACTTTAATATCATCAGCAGTAATTGTAGTCTTTTTTGTGCTTAATTGATTTGCAATTTGTTCAGCAGTACCTGTTCCTGTTTTTCCTGTTAATTTGTTATATGTATTTGATATATCATTTTTGATTGTTTTCGCTGCACCAATCATATTTTCCGCAGTACCTTTTGCACCGGTTTTCACAACTTCTTTAGTAACGCCGCCTATCTGTTTAATACTTCCTTTAGTACCGGCTTGCATACCGGTTTCAATAGCATCAGCATATGGTTTTGTTACACTCTCACTAACAAGGTCTTTTGCTGTATTTATTATGCCTTTCTCTCCGATAGAACTTTGTATAGTTTCTGTAGTGCTTGTGCCTTTTCCAAGTATACTTTCATAACCAGCCGATTTTACAATTGCACCTGTTGCACCTTTTAAGCCCACTGCTGACAGACCTGTTGTAAGAGTACTGCTACCCAGCGATTGAAATGCTTCTTTTGCTTCTGCATCAGTTTCTGCACTTGCCGCAGCAGAAATACTTTTAGCCATTCCGGTTGCTCCCTTAACCAGACCAACAGTACACAACCCTGCTGCAACAAAAGGACCAACACCTGGAATGAAGCAAGCACCAATCATTGCTGCTGATTTTGCTGTGTTTTTAAGTGAAAACCCATTTTCATCACAAAACATTCCTTTTACACCACTACAAAGTCCATTTACGGCTCCTTTAACCGCATTTCCTAATGCACTGAAAACCCCTATTTTACCATCATCTTTTCCGTCTGTACATGTTTCTCCTGATTCTGAAACAGAAAAACTCGTTGTATCTGATTCATTTGCTAATGAAGCAACATTATTATCTACTGTAGCGGTACCCCCCCCCGTTTGGGTTCCATAAAGATTTTGCAAATCCTGATATGTAATACCGCATGCATAATTTGTTCCAACTGTCATATAATATCCTCCTTTTTCAGTCCTTTTTTCGTCTGTATTTTTATAAAAAAATTTTTTTGTTTATTATTGACAAGATTTTCTGCATGTATTAAGTTTTATTAACTAAAAAATCCAACACAGTCCGTTACCGTCCAAAATCCGCTCTCTTGGATTTTGTTTCCGGCACAGCCCCTGCAACCTCCTTACAAAAATCTGTCAATTTTTTCCATTCGGTCGGGCTGTTGCTACTTCGGGCTTGCTCGTTGCACTCGACACCGCCCTACACGAAATCCGCTCTCTTGGATTTCGTTTCACACCTTCAAGTCACTCACTATGTTTTGCTGCTAGGCGCAAAACTGTCGTTCGTTTTTTCGGTGCTACTTCGGCATTCCCTCATTTCATTCAGTCAGCCTACACAAAATCCGCTTCTTGGATTTTCCTCCATTTCGGGCAGCAGCGTCAATTGCGACGGCTGAAAGCAACAACGTCATTGCGAGAAAATCTTTGATTTTCGTGGCAATCTCTTACTTTATTTTGTCAATTGCTTCGCTAACGCTCGCAAAGACGGTTGAGTTCAATGCTACTTCGGCGTTCCCTCATTTCATTCAGTCAGCCTACACAAAATCCGCTTCTTGAATTTTGTTTCCGGCACAGCCCCTGCAACCTCATTACATAAGTCTTACGACTTATTGCATTCGGTCGGCTAACAGCGTCATTGCTGTAAACCGTCAGTTGAACATTCGCGTAACGCGAAAACCGGCATTTACTTTAGCGGAAGTTCTCATTACCCTTGTTATAATCGGAGTTATTGCAGCAATAACGGTTCCGACTCTAATGGCAAATTATAAGCAGCATGAGGCTGATTCAAGGAAAAAGAAATTCCTTGCTACGTTAACTCAAGCCGTAAGACTTGCTGAAATCGATATGGGCGCTACAGATATGTATTCTGCAAGTCGTAAAATAACTGGCGCCAAAAATACAGGTTTAAATGATAATGCTTATACGTTTTTAGAAAATACAATATTAAAATACATGCCTGTTGAAAAAGTTGATACAGAGTATACTCTTACGACTGCCGGCAACACTGACGGAACTTATTCTTACAGTCAAATTTATACTCTTAATGATGGCAGTGCAATTGTAAATTTGTGTACCGGTGGTTGTGGTGCAGGTTCGCATCCGCAAATATGGTATGATACAAACGGGTTAAAGAAACCGAACCAGCTTGAAAAAGATGTTTTCAGATTTAAAATAAAGTTTTTGAATAATGGTCATCGCGGGATTAATGTTTGCGACGACAGCGACAAGTGCTATGAACAACATCCAAACGATTCATAATAAACATAAATGAGGGCTAAATGCCCTCATTCAATATTTAAATCATTGTTTTTCTTATGTGATTTTTGGAACGTTCAATAGCTTTTATTCTGCGTTCTATGGAGTTTATCTGGTCGTTTAAGACTTTTCTTTGCTCCTTTATAAGTTGATATTGGGTATCTACTTCCTGATATTTAGCTTTATATTCAAGAAGTTCATTTCTTATATTTACTTGAGCACTGTCCAATTCAAAAAGTGCATTATTAAAATTTGTTGATTGCTCTGATATGGCATCTTGAGCAAGGCTTGAATTTGATGAGGTATTGGTTAAAGTGGATTTTGTTGTATTTACAGCCGGATATTCAGACGGGTCATAGACCATTCCGTCAGCTAATACACAATTTTGCGTTAATAATAAAGCCATTGCTAAAAATACCGTTAATTTTTTCATTTTCTTTCTCCATAATCCCATTATTATAAAATTAAATCACGTTTTATTTTTAAAAGAATCGTATATATAA
>JAJQFK010000170.1 GCA_021201175.1 Candidatus Gastranaerophilales bacterium
ATTATGATGAAATAGATTTTTTACATAATCCGTTTAGTAATTATGATTATTTCGCTGCGAAACAAGAAGGAAAATATGGAGTTATTGACCATGACGGAAATGAAATATTGCCGTTCATATATGATATGATTGAGCCAAATGTAACAAATCACGAATTAAACAGACAATTAGCAGTTGTATCGAAAAATAAAAAATTTGGTGTAGTTGATTTGAATAACAATATGATAATTCCTTTTGAATATGAGGAAATCGGGATATTATCAGATGAATCATTGTGTGTTAAAAAGAATAATCAAATCAAGATAGTTGATTTTTCATTGAAACAGGTTTCTGATACCAAATTTCAATATATTGGACTTAGAAACAATGAGGGCTGCTTTTGTGCAATAAAAGACAACATATATGGTGCAATAGATAAAATGGGTAAAACGGTTATAGACTTTAAATATGACTATATGTGTCCATTAGATAAAGGGTTTTTTGTTGCTCAGCAAGGTGAAAAAAACAATCAAGGCATAATTGATAAAGATGATAACATAGTCACAGCCTTTAAATACAATTTTTCAAAAAATGTCATCTATAGAGAAAGAAGTATAATTAAGGCAAAAATAGGCTCTAAATATGGTTTGATAAACTATGCAACCGGTGAAGTTGTTCTGGATTTCATTTATGATGAAATGCGTAATTCATACATAGAAGACAAGTGCATTTTTGTAAGACAAGGTGAAAAAGAGTTTTGTTTTAACCCAAAAGGCGACTTAATTCCATTTTAGACATTTATTAAATTTAAAATTATAATTTTATCTCACGAGAGATTATCAGGATAAATGAGAATAATACTTTTGGTTCTTATTAATATAAAATTATATATTTGAACTTAAATATTCATAATTATTCTTTTTGTTATAATTAAGCAAAAGAGGTTGAGTATGCAAAATCAAGAAAATTGTATCAAAAAGGAAAATCATTATTGGGTTGAAAGAGATTATAGCTTAGAAAAATATGGAAATGAAGAACTTCAACAAATTAATATAGTTGATGATTTTTCTAACTATATGATTATTTTTGAAAGCAGCGAGCATTATATATATTTGTTTAGTATTGCAGTTAAGCTTTCACCACAGGAATATAAATTTTTACTTGAAATAGTCAAAAGTAACGGAAAAGAAATTGAGGCAGGATATCTAATGAATTTAATTCAAGCCAAAAATAATTCTAAAAATTTTACAATGACAGAATATTCAAGAAGAATAGTAAATAAAATTAAAAACGAGGTTCTTATAGCATTCCACAATAGAAAACATGAGGATGAGGAACAGAGAAAAATTTTAGCCAAAATAGAAGAATTAAAAAAAATGAAAAAAAAAATGAAAAATAAAAGGAAAAATAAAAAGATTACCGAAAGGATAACCAAATTATATATAAAATTAAAAAAATTTAAAAGGCGGACTGTTGGAATATACAAGGGGTCGCCAACATTTTCTATAGGAAAAACAGATGAGTTGAATTTACCAATATTGCCAACTTTTCCCAAAAATCCAAAACCAATAAAAGATTGCAAATTAAATAAAACATGCAAAAATTGCAAAGAAAATAAAAATTGCGAAGGTAATCCTGTAAAACAGGTTAATTATGAGTTGAAATTATGGAAATCTTCAAACAAAAAGGCTTTTACAATAGAATATTTCTTTGATAGATTAATTGAAGCCAATAAACACGAATGTAAAAAGGATGAGTGTTGTTTAAAACAGAAAAAAGAGAAATGTTCAAGAAAACATCATTCAAAAATATACTATCACAGCAAAAAAGAAAATAATCTAGAAGAATGTCTATATGAAACATGTCCAATGATTAAAAAATGCAAAGAGAGTTGTTCGGAGCATAATTGTTGTAAAAAAGTTTATTATCGTTCACTTTGGCCTTTTAGTGAAATAAAAAAATCGTCTTTCGATATAACATATACGTAAAATAGCATATTGGGGCCATTGTATTTTTTTCATGACAAGCTTTAAATCCAGACGGGTTAAGCAATAGCACGGCTTTTATTTTTTGACTTACAATCACCTTTGTTTTTTATAATTTTAAGGTGTATCATAAGCATGTAAAATTAAAATACAAACTGAAACCAGCATTATAATTGACGTTTGGTTGTTTTTAATTTTATAATTTTTTAAAATTAAATAAAAGAATTAAGGAAGGACTACAATATGAAAACTTGAGTAAAATGAAAAAAAATTGTGAGACAAGCCCACAATCAAAATTTATTTTTCAACATAAATTATACAGCAAAGTAAGCTATAAATCAACATAAAATTAGGGTTTGTCTCCAAAAATTAAATGGGCAGAAATTATCTAGCCTTAAATTTAAGTTGCAAAAAAACGAAAGGAGACATAGATGCAACAAAAAATAATAAAATTACTTAATAATTTTGCAATATTTCCTTGCAAGGAAAATTCCAAAATTCCGAACACTCCACACGGATTTAAAGATGGCAAAAAAAATGTTGATGTAACCACTTTGACATCAAATGGTTTTAACGTTGGTGTATCTTGTCAACTATCCAATATCATAGTCCTTGACTGTGATATTGATAGTGAACGGGGTTTAAATGGAATTGAAACTATCAAAAACTTAGAAAAAGAACTATCACTTTTGACGTATCAGACATTAAAGAATACGTTAATTTAGGTGATTGTAGCTAGGTAATCCATTGTAATTAAAGGAAATTACACCACAAATATAGATGGCAGTTAATTTGTGGTATTAATTTACCGGTTTGTAATTTTGTAATACTAAAAATTTAGAAAATAATAAAAAATGATTAAACTTAAATCCGATGACATAACAATAAATATAATCAGAAATGACCTACAATCCACTAGTGAAAGGGATTTTGAATTGCTGGTTAATTATGTGGAAGTATTTTATGAAATTTACAACGACATAAAACTTCAAAAAATAGCATAAATCATAGTGAGTAAGTAGCTAGTCGGTTAAAATTAGGTTAGGAGCAAAAATGGAAAAAGCAGTAATTTACGTTAGAGTATCATCAGAAGAGCAAGCTAAACATGGATTTAGCATAGAAAATCAGAAAAAGGTTTGTATTGAATTTGCTGAAAAACAAGGCTATTTTGTAGATAAGGTTTTTGTTGATGAAGGCAAATCGGCTAAAAATCTTGATAGACCTGAAATACAAGAACTTATGGTATATTGCGGCAAGAAAAAGAATGACACTAAAGTAGTTGTTATTTGGCGATTAGACAGAATTTCAAGAAACAATACAGATTATCATGGTGTTATTAGACCACTCTTTGCCAAAAAGGGAATACAACTACTATCCGCAACAGAATCAAATGTTGATACAATGGAAGGCGAACTTATGCGAAATATCGGTATGAGTTTTGCTGAATATGAAAGAAAGGTTATAGGTGCTAGAACTTTAGCAGGTTTAAAACAAAAGGCACGACAAGGTGAATGTCCATATAAAGCACCTATTGGTTATAAAAATATTTCACGTGAAGATGGCTCAAAAACAGTTGTCATTGATGAAGCAAATGCTTTTTATGTAAAACAAGCTTTTAATCTTTATGATAGTGGAATGTACTCATTAAGAAGTCTAACAGCTAAACTTTATGAAGATGGATTTAGAACTCCAAAGGGCAATAAAGTGCCTAAAGCAAGCATTGAACACATACTTAAAAACATCTTTTATGCAGGTGTTTTTAAATATGACGGTCAAATCTATGAAAATGCAAAGCATGCTGCAATAATTAGCAAAGACTTGTTTTATAGAGTTCAAGATAGGTTAATTAGTCCTCAAAAAGCAAAAAAACAGAATTATGAATTTGCATATACAGGTATGATTCGTTGTGAATATTGCGACTGTTTGTTAACAGCAGAACTCAAAAAAGGAAAGTATGTTTACTATCATTGCACAGGTAATCGTGGTGGCGAGTGTAAAAGGGATTACATTAATGAAATTAAGATTGACAAGTCAATTTCAGAAGTTTTAAAACTGATAATCTTGCCACAAGATATTAGAGCGAAGATTTCAAAAAAATTAAAATCAGTACATGAAAAGAAATGTGGTTATTCTAAAGAAACAAAAGCTAATATTCAACAACAAATAACTAAGCTTGAAAGCAGAATTGAAAAACTGTTTCAAGAGAAATTGGACAATGTTATAACTTTTGATGAATGGAAAAAATATAACGAAAAATGGCATATCGAAAAAGATAAACTTTGTATTCAACTTGAAGAAATTAACAAACTAGATAAAAGCTTTTACGAACAAGCGGACACTCTGCTTGGCTTTATGGATAACGCTCATGATTATTTTCTAAAAGGGTCACTAGCTCAAAAAAGAAAAGTTGTTGAAATTATAAGCGAAAAAATCAGCTATAAAGATAAAGTTTTTAACTTGAAATTAAAGCCAATATTCCAAACAATCGT
>JAJQFK010000142.1 GCA_021201175.1 Candidatus Gastranaerophilales bacterium
GATTATCATGTGTGTAAACGTAACCGGTTCC
Organism: Candidatus Gastranaerophilales bacterium; assembly: GCA_021201175.1. Taxonomy (GTDB): domain Bacteria; phylum Cyanobacteriota; class Vampirovibrionia; order Gastranaerophilales; family Gastranaerophilaceae; genus Avigastranaerophilus. The sequence continues at coordinate 32 of JAJQFK010000142.1, forward strand.
GAATCCGTATTTTTTTGCATCTTTATAATGGGAATCTCTTAAATGCATAGGCGGCTGAAAATTCAGCCCGCTGTTAATATCACTAATAGCTTCATCAACAGCAATAACAGCTTTGTTTGATTTCGGCGCTCTTGCGATATATTCAACAGCCTGAGCAAGGGGAATTCTTGATTCCGGCATTCCTAAAATTTCAGCGGCTTTAAAAGCATTTAATGCAATTGTTAAAGCGTTAGGGTCTGCATTTGAAACATCTTCTGCGGCACAGACAATCATTCTGCGTGCAATGAATCTTGGATCTTCTCCGGCGGTGAGCATTTTAGCCAGCCAGTATATTGCTGCATCCGCATCAGAACCTCTCATACTTTTTTGGAAAGCAGATGCCATATCATAATGTTCCTGACGTGAATATCTTATTGAAGATGTTTGCGCTAACTGTTCCGTTAATTCAACAGTGACTATCCTCGCACCTTCTTTTAACGGAGCGGAAAAATATACATTTTCTATTAGATTTAATGCACTTCTTGCGTCGCCACGCGCATAATTTATAATGTAATCTTCCGCTTCTTTTTCTGTTGAAACCTCGCAATATTGTTCTGAAAGGTATTGAAACCCTTTTTTTATAATTTTTCTCATGGAGTCATCATCAATATATGAAAGCCTTATAACCTGCAGTCTTGATAACAGTGCCGAATTTACCTGAAAAGAAGGGTTCTCGGTCGTTGAACCTATTAAAAATACAGTTCCGTTTTCAATATGCGGTAAAAGTGCGTCTTGCTGAGTTTTGTTATAACGATGAATTTCATCTATAAATAAAATTGTTTTTGTTCCGTATATTAATTTTTCTTTTGCGGTTTCTACCGCATCTTTAATTTCTTTTATACCCGATGAAACAGCGCTCAATTCTATAAAACAACTGTTAGTATAGTTTGATATTATTCTTGCGAGCGTCGTTTTTCCGCAGCCGGGAGGTCCCCATAAAATCAGAGAAAATAATCTGCCGGTTTTTAGCAATGATACCAACGGGGAATTTACTCCCGTAACAGAATACTGTCCCAGATATTCCTCCAAAGTTTTCGGTCTTAAAATTTCTGCCAGAGGTATTTGTTTATTATTCTCTTTTAACGTGTCAAATAAATCCATTGTAAATAATTAGCCCTTTTCTTAGTATTATTTTATCATTAATTTTGGAGTTTATTTATGAAAAAAAATATTTTATTATATATTTTAATACTTTTAGCAATATTTGCCGTATTTATTTTTCAGAATAAAAAACCCGCAGATGATAACAAAAAAACTGTTGTCTTTTGGACTTTGCAATTAGGAACTTTTGATAAATATATAAATAATATAATTACCGAATTTGAAAATCAAAATCCCGACATTAAAATAAAATGGGTAGATATACCGTATTCAGAAGGAGAAAAAAGAACGCTTGCCGCAATATTGACAGATAATCCTCCTGATTTAATTAATCTTACTCCGGATTTTTCTTTAATGCTCGCGCAAAAAAATGCATTATATACTATTGATAAAGAATATCTTGAAAATTATCTTCCCTCTTTGCTTGAAATTTTGAAATATAACGATAATTATTTTGGTATTCCGTTTTACGCAACATCAGCAATCACTCTTTATAATAAAAATTTGATTTCACAAAATCCGCATAAACAATTACCCAAAACCTATGAAGATTTATTTAATCTCAAATTATCCGCAGATTCAAAATACTATATTACGATGTTAAACCTTAGTGAAAACGATACACTTTTAAAGCTTTTAAACAAATATAATATCAATACTCCCGAATCATTAGAGAGTGAAAAAAGCATAAAACTATTTAACGAATTAAAAAGAATTTATCAACAAAAACTTATACCCTTAGAAAGTCTAACGCAAACCCACAGGGATTCGCTTGAAAAATACATGTCAGGACAAATAGCCTTTTTGATAACGGGTGCAAATTTTTTAAATATGATTAAAGAAAATGCTCCGGACGTTTATAAATCTACCGGAATGTTACCGCAATTAACCGGAGATACAGGGTGTTATGATTATTCTCTAATGAATTTTGCAGTTCCTAAGAAAGCCGCAAATCCAAAAGAGGCGGTTAAATTCGCAATTTTTCTTACAAATAAAGACAATCAGCTTGAATTTGCCCAATTAACCCCGATTCTTCCCGTTAATAAATATGCCTTAGCTAATGAATATTTTAAAGATAACTCAAAACAATTTAAAACAGATTCCGAATATTTAACATACCTTTTATCCTCAGATAAAACTCCGGAAGTAAAAGCAAGAATGATAAGTGCTATACAGCTTAATAAAATCCAGCCGCCTTTAAAAAACATAAAAAATAAAAAAGACCTAAATACTTTAAGCGCTAACTATATTCAAGATATATTGATTAATAATGCGCCGGTACAAGAAACTTTGAAAAAATTTGCAAAAGATTGGCAAGAACTTTAAAATTGCAGTTTTTTGTTTTAAAATTTTATGTATGAAATTTAAACTTACAATCCTTGACAAATTTATAATAAAGCAGCTATTTGAAGTTTTTACTCTGGGAGTAATAGTTTTTACTTCTATTATATTTGCTTCGGATACTTTTATTTCTCTAATAAAGCAGATTTCTGCTTATGGCATGCCTGTTAATATAGCTTTTATGATTATTTTATTAAATCTTCCCGCTGTAATAGTTATGACAATTCCAATGAGTGTGCTATTTTCAACGGTAATGACAATTAATAAAATGTGTCTGCAATCAGAACTTACTATTTTAAAAGCCTGCGGTATAAGTATAAAAAGAATTTCTAAACCTGTATTTGCTTTTGCGATTGTTATGGCTTGCCTTACTTTTTTTATTAACGAAACAATTGTTCCTATAACAACATCACAGTCAAAGACCCTTGCATTGTATGCAATTGTCCAAAGAAATATTCCTGAAGGAAAAAGAAATTTTTTAATAAAAGAACTTAAAGCCGACGATTATTTAAAACGTTTATTTTATGTTGAAAAATGCGAAGATAAACAATTTACAAATGTTTCAATTCTGGATTTATCTGATGAAAAAGAAATTCAAATTCTGCAAGCAAAAACCGGAACATCTGTTTTAGAAGGCTGGCAGTTTGATAATGCCTCTGTTTATACTATTTCAAAATCAGGTAAAAGCCTTAACACTTCGTGGATTGAGAAATCAATTTTTGATTTCGGAAGTGATATTCAAAATCAACTGGATAAAAAAAATGATGGTTCAGACTATAATTTTATGCAGCTGATTCCTTATATTAACGGTGAAAAAAATTTGGAACGCGAGGTTTTAGCAAAATATCAGGTTCGTTTTTGGGAAAAACTGGCACTGCCAATAACAACAATTGCGTTTGTTCTGCTTGGAATCCCGCTTGCAATTACACCGCCGAGAGTAAGACATAACCGAGGGTTTATTTTCAGTATCGCCATTATATTTTGCTATTACATAATCAGGGCTTTTTCTGTTTCACTCGGCTATAACTATACAATCCCTGCGGTTCTTGCTGCTAATTTACCAAATTTAATACTTGGAGTTTTAGGCATAATTTTATATAAGAATAAATGTGAGCATATTTAACCGGTGTCAATTCTTCCCGAATCCGGAATTATTCCTGATTTTTATCAGCTTCATTATAGTCACCGGTATCGGTTTTAACTATATCAAATTCAAATTTTTTCCATTCTTTAAATCCGCCCCTTAATACTACGGCGGGATAATGTTTTTCTATGAGTTCAAGTGCACTGTTGTAAGCTCGCGGGCATGAATCGGAATATGTATAAATTACGGTCACTTTATCTTTATCAAGCATTTCAACATGGTCTTTTGCTTCTTTATAGGGGATATGAACCGCGTAGGGAATGTGTCCTTCTATATAATCATTGTATTCTCTTACATCAACTATATTTATGGAATCAATTCTGTGTGCAATCATTTCATCTAAAGTAAAGGGCCCTACAGTATAGGATATAATATCTTCAAAATATTTCTTTGCTCTGGATAAATCTTTTGTTATATCGGTATGTCCAAACATATAAATTCCTTTCGTTATCTTTCAAAACCAATTTATTACAAATTCTTTTTCCCGAAATTAGACTTAAGAGTATATCAGCAGAGTAATTTTTACATAATCTAGTGTCGCCCGCATTTTTCGATGACTTTCTTGAAATCCCTTTGCGCTCACAGAGTAGCGCCTCCGGAGCTTTGCTCCTGCCGGCTTCTTCTGTTCGCTTACCGGCTTTCAGCCGTCCGGAATTCCGCTCCTCGTCACCGAAAAATTGGGGCTCACCTTTTCAAGACGCCACTCACCTAACAGCTGCGCTGACGGATACAAGCTCACAAGCTTCACCTTTG
>JAJQFK010000073.1 GCA_021201175.1 Candidatus Gastranaerophilales bacterium
AGAAAATTTCGTGACTATGTACACAAGCGAAATTTTCGAGTGGCGCCTTGAAAAGGTGAGCCCCAATTTTTCGGTGACGAGGAGTCATCGAAAAATGCGGGCGACACTAGATTATGATGTGAAACTTTTTAAAAAAGTTTCCCCGTCCGGAGGACAAAATTTTGAATTTAAATTATGTTTAAATAAGCAATATACAAAAGATTCCCGCTTTGTTTCAAACTTATTCTTGTTTATCTGTTGTTTAATATTGATTCGTGCAATAAATTGCACGCTTGCGACTCAAACAATTGCGTCTTTGTAAAGACAGTTTCCCCTGTAAGTGTCAGCTGAGCGAAATTTTCTCGGACATTATAAAAAAAGAGGGCTGTTAAGCCCTACTGTCTGGAATTAAGAATAGTTGGAAGTATGAAAAAGATACTTATATATAACGAAATAAATGGTTTTTATTCAATTCGCCACATGGACTAAAAAAAAATAATCCAACAGACTAATATTAATTTCAAAGATTAAGTGGTTATAATACACTTAATGCTAAAAAGCTTGCAGCTATTGAAAAATTTCCAATTGTAATATTTTATAAACCTAAGTATTGACAAAATAATTTTTCTAATACATAATGAATATATAAAATAAAGTGTATGTAAAACACTTTTACAGAGCGAGGTAATTATTATGAAAGTAAATTCAATTAATTCATTACAGTATATGACAAATACTCAGAGTTTTAAACATTCTGCTGTTCCGTATCCTGAATACCAAAATGCTTATGAAGTTAAATCTTCAGATTTTACTGATTCTATTGATTCTTTTATCGGTAAAATTGCTGACCTGTTTAATCCTAAAGCTTCTAAAGAGGCTGCTGTTATTAAGTCAGAAATTGATGATTTATACGATGATGACAGTAAAAAAACTCCAAAAGAACACCTTCTGTCGGTTTTTGCTTAGTCCTTTTCGTTTAAAACCCATCTCTTTCTCAATTTCCATTGGATTATGGTTAGTATAAAAATAAATATAAATAAAATGTATGCAATGGCGGAGGCTTTACCAATATTAAAAAATTCAAACGCATTCTTGTACAACCAATAAACAAGTATGTTTGTTGAATTTTCAGGCCCGCCTTGAGTCATAAGGTATATTAAATCAAATACCTGAAATGAACTTATTGTTGTTATCAGTAATACAAAAAATATTGTCGGGCTCATTAAGGGCAGCGTAATCTTAAAAAACGTCTTTAAACAGCTTGCCCCGTCTATTTTCGCCGCTTCATATACCTGCGAACTTAAAGAAGAAAATCCTGATAAATATATTATCATATTGTATCCGGTTAGTTTCCATACCGATATAAAAATTAAAACCGGCATGGCAAGCTTTGTATCATACAACCATTGCAGATTTGATTTTAGAATTATGTTTACCAGCCCTATATTGGGGTCAAAAAACCACTGCCATACCATTGCTGCAACTATCATCGGTGTAATAAACGGCAAAAAATATGCGGTTTTAAAAAATTCTTTCCCCCTTATTTTATTATTTAATATCGCCGCCGGTATTAAAGGAATTATTGTTCCGAATATTGTTACCGATACCGCATAAATAATTGTATTCTTTAATATTAACCGGAATTGTTCGGATAATATTAAATCAATATAATTGTTAAGACCTGCAAATTTTATTTCCGTAATCAGATTCCATGATGTAAAACTTAATGCAAATGAACATATTGACGGTATAAATATAAAGATTACACAGCCCGCTAATGACGGTAATAACAACCATAACGGTATTAACTCTATTTTTTTAAGTGTAAATTTATTTTTTTTCATCTTTGCTTTTAATTTAAATATTATTTATAATTAATAGTATAAACATTTTTTTTAATCGGAACAAGGTAAAAGTATGACACAAACAATTGATTTTAGCGCATTCGGCAAAAATGATATAAGGGGAATATACGGGAAAGATGTAACGGAAGAACTCTTTTACTATACAGGCAAGGGATTTGTAAAATATATTGAAGAAAAATCGGGATTGAGTCCAAAAGATATATGGATTACTGTGTCGCGCGACGCAAGACTTCATTCCGAGATATTATCAAAAGTTTTAATAAAAGGGATAGTGCATACGGGCGCAAATGTTATAAATCTCGATGTTGTTCCTACTCCTATCGGGTATTATTCCGAGTTTGCATCTTATCCGGAGGATATATGTTCCGATGTTAAAATATCTGCCGCGCTTATAGTGACTGCAAGTCATAATCCGCCTGAATATAACGGATTAAAGTTAACATTTAATAAATCTTCATTAAATGAAGAAGAAATAAAAAAAGTTAAAAATTACACGATTGAACAAATGTCAAATGATATAACAGCGGTAAAACACGGCGAGTCAAGACTTTATAATATTCTTCCCCAATATGAAGATTTTATGGTATCAAGATTCGGAAGAATCGGTAAAGATATAAAAGTTGTGGTGGACAGCGCCAACGGTACAGCCGGTGTAATTGCCCCTAAATTGTACCGTGAATTAGGGTGTGAGGTTATTGAACTCTATTCCGAGCCTGATGGCAATTTCCCGAATCATCACCCGAATCCCAGCGATACATCAACATTGAAAGATATAAAAAGCAAGGTAATTGAAACAGGGGCGGATTTAGGAATCGCGTTTGACGGTGATTCCGACCGGTTGGGAATTATTGATTCTGACGGAAATACTCTTGCCGGTGATAAGCTTTTATATATTTATGCACTTGATGTTATTAAAGAGTTATCTGTCCGAGGGGAACATCCTGTTGTTGTTTCGGAAGTCAAATGTTCTCAGGTTCTGTTTGATGAAATAAATAAAAACGGCGGCAGAGCAATAATGTCTAAGACCGGTCATGGATATATAAAATCAAAAATGAAAGAAACCGACGCTATTTTAGCCGGTGAGATGTCAGGGCATATGTTTTTTAAAGACCGCTACTACGGTTTTGATGATGCTGTTTATGCCGGCTGTAGAATTATAGAAATCGTTGCTAAAAATAAAAAAATAAATGAAAATTTTAAACTGAGTGATTTACTTCTTCCGTTTAAAAAGGTTTGTACGTTGGACGAAGTACGGTATAAATGTAAAAATGAACTTAAAAAATCAGTTTTGCGGGAAGTTCAAAACCGGATTACAAATAATGCTGATTTATTTGATTCTTCAATTAATGATATAGTGACATTAGACGGTTTGAGAATTATATTTCCCGACGGTTTTGCTTTAATAAGACAGAGTAATACAGAACCGGTATTTACTTTAAGATTTGAAGCACGTACAAAGAAAAATGCATTAAAATATAAAAAAGTAATGATTAATTTGTTAGATGATTGTATAAGTAAAGTGTCAAAGAGCGAGGAAAAATGAAAGAATCGTTAATTTCTAAAATAGTAATATCAATATGTCTTATTTGTTTAATTGTGGGTTTTTTATCTATTGATAAGTCAAAATTGTATGTTGAAGATAAACAAAATAATATTTCATCAAATAAAAAAATAATGACTAACGCTAATAAAATTGCAGTTTTGGAACTGGAAGGAGTAATAAGTTCTTCTTATGAAAATAATTTCTTTTCGCAGGAGTCAAATGCTGCAAATCTTTTAAAACAGCTTCAGTCTGCATCATTAGATAATGATATAAAGGGGATAATAATAAAAGTAAACTCCCCCGGCGGTACGGTTGCTATGTCGCAGAATATATACAATCAAATAATGAAAATAAGAAAAACAAAGCCGGTTATAATTGTTATGGACGATGTTGCGGCAAGCGGAGGTTACTATATAGCTTCTGCGGCAGATAGAATAATTGCGCAGGAAGGCACTTTGACCGGAAGTATCGGGGTTATATTCTCGTTTATGGATTATCATAATCTTTTAGCAAAAAAATTGGATATCAAACCGGTTGTTATAAAAAGCGGAAAATATAAAGATATTGCTTCTTCAACAAGAGAAATGACTCAAGAGGAAAGAGAATTAATGCAGGATATCATAAATGATTCTTACAGTCAGTTTGTTAATGCGATAAAAAACGGCAGAATTGCAAGAAATGATAATTATTCCGCAGTTAAAACCGCACTAACCGAACAAAATTTGAAATCAAATGCAGACGGCAGAGTCTTTACGGGTACAATGGCTAAAAAATTAGGTTTTGTCGATGAAATAGGCGATATAGATACAGCGCAGGAAATGATTACAAAAATGGCACAAGAAAAATATTCAAATAAACTTCCTGCAAAATTAATTAAATACAATAAAAAATCCTCTTTTAACGAATATTTTTCAGGTTTTGCGGAATATAATTCAAAATCTTATATAAAGTTGACGGATTTAGTTCCAACTAGTATGATATTAAACAGAAAGCCTT
>JAJQFK010000179.1 GCA_021201175.1 Candidatus Gastranaerophilales bacterium
ACAGCGAATGATTGTTTGATTCCGTCATAACTCAAAGCTATTTCTTCAAGTTTTAGAAGACTCTTGATATAAATATCGAGTGTATCCCGTCTAGAGCCGGGTCTGCCTGCTGATATTGCATCTGCTAACTTAACAAGTACAGCCTCAACTGTATTTGCGGTAACATCGTCATGATGTGCTTCTATTGCGTGAATAATTTCTTCTTTTTCACCGTATTTTCTTGCGAGTTCAACTCCAAGTTCAATATGGGTTCCTTCTTGAGTTTGGTCAACTGCTTTACCTATGTCATGCAGAAGTCCTGCTCGTTTTGCAACTTTAACATTAGCGCCTATTTCTGCCGCTATCATTCCTGCTAACTGCCCTACTTCTAAAGAATGGAGCAGCACATTTTGTCCATAGCTTGTTCTGTAATACAATCTGCCTAATGTTTTAATTAACTCCTTATTAAGGTTCATAATGCCCATCTCCATTGCGGCATTTTCACCTTCTTGTTTTATCTTCTGCTCTATTTCAACACGCGCTTTTTCAACCATTTCTTCAATGCGGACAGGGTGAATTCGTCCGTCAGCAACTAATTTTTCAAGCGCAAGTTTTGCTATTTCCCTTCTTATTGGGTCAAAACAAGATAAAACAACAGCTTCCGGTGTATCATCTATAATAAGGTCGACACCGGTAAGAGTTTCAAGAGTCCTTATATTGCGACCTTCTCTGCCTATTATACGTCCTTTCATTTCATCAGACGGCAGACTTACCGATGATACAGTTGACTCTACAACCTGATCTATAGCACATCTTTGCATTGCCGTTGATAAAATCTCTTTTGCTTTCTCGTTTGAAACTTCTTTTATATGATTTTCATTTTCTCGTATAAGATTGTTTGCCTCTTGCTGCAAATCTGCTCTTAATTGGTCAAGTAAAAGCTTTTTTGCATCTTCTGCCGACAATCCGGATATTCTTTCAAGTTCTTGAATTTGTTTCTGTATTGTTTCTGCGAGATAATCTTCTTTATCTAACACCGCGTCTAATTTTTTTTGATACTCAGCTTCTTTATTAGCGATATCGTTTTCTTTATCTTCAAGCTGTTCTTCACGTTTAATTAGTTTAAGTTCTAATCTGGAAAGTTCCTGTTTTTTTTCTTTTGATTCTTCCTGAAATTTTTCTATTTCTTTTTGCACAGCTTCTTTAGCGGATAATTCCGCCTCTTTTTTATAGAAATTTTTCTTTTCTTCTATTTCGTCCTGTAAGTCGTTCTTTTCTTTTTTGTCTTTAGTATAATCTCTCCACAAAAGATAGAATGCAAACAACGAAAATGAGAAAAGCCAAACTAACAAATTAGGATCTATATTAATTTTCCTATACCTCGTTCTTTCTACAAGCATTATATTTTAATAATGCTATTATATTTAATTTTTTATATCATAATATATTTTATTATTATCCATAGTAGTAATCTTATCATGATTTAGACATTTTTAACAACTTTTATTAAAAAATTAATCTGATACTTTACAATATAGAATTTTTATATTATATTACATTTGTTAAGCCCTGGTGGCGGAAGTGGTAGACGCGTTGGACTTAAAATCCAATTGGGCTCACCCCCAGTGCCGGTTCGAGTCCGGCTCAGGGCAAATAATTAAAAGACGGCTATTTATGAGTCGTCTTTTTTGTGTATTTTCTCAAACAAATTACAACACAATCTATATCGGCATGCCCGCTTCTCTATTTTGATAAAGCCCAGTACATTTTATTGACTGGCGGGATTATTTATAACATAATTTATGTAATGATAAAAAGGAGCAGACGAACAATCGCGTATAAGTAATCTTATATGAGGAAAGTCCGGACACCTTAGGGCAGAACGACGGATAACATCCGCCCGGGGCGACCCGCGGACAAGTGCCACAGAAAAGTAAACAACCAATTTTGGTTCAGGTGCAACGGTAGTATAAAAGACTACCAGCGGTATTGAGAAATGCCGGCTCGGTAAACTCCGTTCGGGTGCAAGATTAATAAAAGGTTAAGGTGACCCGCCGTCTTTTAAAAATTCGCTAGAGGTTCAGGGTAACTTGAATCCCAGATAAATGATTGTTTAAAACAGAATCCGGCTTACGGTCTGCCTCCTTTTTTCTGTTCTTCGCTTAGTATTCTTCCAAGCCATATCCCGTTTTTAGTCATAAAATCACATAATTCTTCAATTCTTGCTTTATTTTCCTCAATATCCGGATACGCTTTCATTACCTCATCACAAATATCAACTTTTTTAGTTCTGATATCATCAGGGCTTAACATTGGCTGATTTGCAAGGCTGGTTATTAAATCCATTTTTCTTTTTGCATCCAAACGTGATTGAACCTTAGGATAATTTGAAGCGTATATTTGGCTTGCGGAAGCTTTATCCATTATTGCTGAATACGAACACTCCATTAGATATCTGGTTAAGGCAATTTCAATATCCTCAACTTCTTTGTGCGCCCTTTGTATTAAAGATTCTTCACCTAAATCTACTTCATCATATCTTCCGATTGTTTCCATTATTTGATATTTTTTCTCTATTAACTTTTTATGAAGTTCATAGCCTGTCTGAATTGTGAACGGTAATGAAGGATTTAAAGATATATACGACGTTACGCCGATAAACCGGCTTAATTTCACATCTTTATATAAAAGCAAAGGTTCTGTCGGGTAATCTTTATCCGACGGGTCAATATCTAATTTATATGTTTCTCCGAAAGTTTTATAAAATACCGGAATATCTACAGGGCGTTCTCTGTACTCAAGACAGGGATATCCCTTCTGTCCTTCACAAATAAAACAATCTTGATTAGGGTATCTTTGTGCTATTTCATTTAATAAAAGCGAATCTTTCGGTAAAAATTCCGGCGGAAAATTTTTCTTATATGCCGGCCCTACTTGAGTTCCAAATTGTATATACACTCCTTTAAATGATACTGCATTGTCTGTCTGTTCCTTCTGAAAAGTATCCCCAACCGGATTTTTTGTCATGGAATTTGAAGTATTATTAGACCTGAAATTCATATAATTATTTACAGAAGAAATTTTCATAGAGCACTCCTTATTCTATCCAAAAAGTGTCAATCAAAAATTTGCCTGTTATATGAATAAAAGGCACAAAAAATTAACATTAGTTAATATTAATATTATTGGAAAACATTCGTGCAATAAATTACACTCTTGCAGCTAAAAATAATATTGCAGACCTAGAACGCAAGCGAAATTTTCTCGGACAATTTATTGGATATTTTATTGAGGTATTATATATTATTATATAAATATAGTTAGAGGAAAAATTATAAAATGAAATCAGTAAAAGAAATAGCTACGGAGTCAAAGATTATTGAAAAATTACAAAATTTTCCTGTATGTATAAAATTGGCACAATATTTATTTGCAGATGAAGAATTACAGGAAATGCAGGATTATGCAAATAATGTATCAATAAAAAGGTTAGGATTTAATGACCACGGACCCGTACATATGAGGCAAGTTGCAATTAATGCCATAAAAATGATGAAAATTCTTCACGATTTTAAAATACAAACATCATTAGAAAAAGAAGAAATAGGTACATTTGAAGATAGTATGTGCGCCGTATTACTGGCAGGGCTTATGCATGATTTAGGCATGATGACAGGGCGGCAAGGTCATGAAGAAATGTCTGTTATGCTTGCACTTCCATTAATAGATAGAGTTCTTTTGGAAATTTTTCCGGATAATATTCATAAAAGAATCGTAATAAAATCCCTTACAATTGAAGCAATAATCGGGCACATGTCAACAAGAAAAATTCATTCAGTTGAAGCGGGAATAATTCTAATTGCCGATGGCTGCGATATGACAAAGGGCAGAGCCAGAATCCCTATGGCTATAAATAATGCACCAAGAATAGGCGATATCCATAAATATTCAGCTAATGCAATAACAAGAGTGGGTATTCATCACGGAGAAAAGAAACCGATTAAAATCGATGTAGAAATGTCATCTGATGTAGGATTCTTTCAGATTGAAGAAGTACTTTTAACAAAAGTGGAGTCAAGTCCCGCTAAGCAGTTTGTTGAACTCTATGCAGGGGTTACAGGTCAGGATAAAAAATGTTACCTGTAACATTGATTTGTCCGAGAAAATTTCGCGATAAGCGGATTTTCCGTAGAGTGAGGACAAAGTCCGAAACTCGAATAAATGAGGGCAATGTGAGTGACTGCGACAGCAAAACGAACAACTTGCCCGAAATGGAGGAAAATCCAAGACGGAACGCGAGCGAAATTTTTTACAAAACGAACAGCTTGAACCAAAGGTGAAGCTTGTGAGCTTGTATCCGTCAGCGCAGCTGTTAGGTGAG
>JAJQFK010000072.1 GCA_021201175.1 Candidatus Gastranaerophilales bacterium
ATCATAGTTAAAGATGTAACTAATAAAATTTTATTTATTCTTGATTATATTGTAATGTCCGTAAAAACAAAGCTAATAAGGTAATTTTGTTTTTATATTACTTAGGTGTAATATTATTGTTTTTTAAAATATTTTTATGCTACAATATCTTTGCTTATATTGGGACATGCTCAATGAAAGGAGTGGAAATTATGGCAATAGCGAGTGTTGAAGAAATAAAAAAGTGTAATTTTAATTTTTTTAATGAATTAGCAAAAATTGATAAAAAAGGCAAGGGTATAAACGAGAGATGTCATTCCATGATTTTAGCATGGTTATTGAATGCAAAGGGCAAAAATTCAAATACGCTTCAGTATTGTTTCCTTAAAAATTTTATTAAAGCTTTAGGTGTTAATGACAATTCTTTGGATTTTTTTGTAGATTCTCTGACAAAAGATATTGTTGTAGAAACAGAATTTCATGATATAGATATTTTTCTTTATTCGAAAAATGCGGATTTTGTATGTGTTATTGAAAATAAAATTGACGGTGAACTCGGAAAAAACCAATTGAAAAAATATGCTGACTTTATAAATACCAATTATGACTGCAAATATAAACATTTTGTGTATCTAAGAAGATATTTAAATACCAAAAAAGCTGATGATGACAAACAAATATTGTCTAATAATTATCAAGAAATAGAATATAGCGATATTGCTGAAATGATTGACAAAACAGCATTAGAAAATGCCGAAAACGAAAAAATGTATTTTAATGTGCTTCAATATAAAGAATATCTTGATTTGTACTGGTATGACACAATAAACGACACTTATACGGAAGGTATTAAATAATTAATTTACACAATAATAATCAAAGAGGTATTATGAACAAAAAAACAAAAATATTTTTATTTGCAGGATTAGTAATAGTTTTAGCTGTAATAACAGCTTTGGGCATAATATTATATCGTCCTGTGCATATTTGTAATAAAATAATACCATATGCACAAGGCAATTACTGTTTTGCTATAAGTATGAAACTTTCATCTATAAGAAGTAGTTACAAATTAAAATACAGTCTATTAGACAAAAATAATTTAGAACAAATATTTTTTAATTTAAAAGACTTTAGAGGTAATACTGATAGTGATAGAATTGAAGAATTTACATCACCTGAAATTATTTGTAATATTGAAAAAAGGAATGAAAAAATAGATAAAATTGTGCAAGAGTATATAAAATTTTTGGAAGATAGTATTGAAACAAATAAATATCACGCAAAACAGTTGGAAAGAAGAACCAATACATTAAATATTTGGGAAAATGCTATGAATAATGTAAATCTGGCTTATGGCGAAACAGTAACAGAACAATTAGAAGAAGATTTAAAAAATGCAAAAGAATACGGCATATTTGAAGCGGATTTTGCCAGAAGACAACGGCAATTCAGAGCATTAGGAACTCCTTATTGCGAAATCGACTCGCAAGGTACCATTACTGATTGCAATGGAGAATATGTCGGCACAGTAAAAAATGTATTTAAACCGCTTGGAACAAAAAGTGGCACACCACCAACAACAGGAGATGATTTAATAAAGATACATAGGGCAATAAAAGCATACGAAAAGGATAAGGCAAAAGAAAAAGCGAACGATATGAATATATCAGAAAATTGTGCTAAAAAATATAATGAGGCTTTTATTGAAGAAGGCATTGTAGATGTTGAAACTTTGAATTGTTCTGACTTCGAGAAACAGGCTATAAAAAGCTATGAAGAAAAATTATCAAAAAATGCAGAAAAAACCAGCGGTTATTTAGATGATGAGCCTGTTTATAGCAATGCAGGCATGCCAAAAAGTTTGGTACTAAAAGATGTATCTATTATGTGTTTTGAAAAGGCAAATTTAGGCGATAAAAGCAAATGTTCGACAAAAGAACTAGGTACAATTGAAGAGTTCTTTAATAATAATCCGGATATAAACTGGAAAGATGAACATTTTGAATACCCGATATTTTAAATCTTATTTGACGTATTACATGACCATTAATACAATCAAGAACTAATAAATTTTATTAGTTCTTGATTGTATTGTAGTGTCTGTAAAAACAAAGATAATAAGGTGATTTTGTTTTTATATTTCTTAGGTATAATAATATTGTTTTTTAAAATATTTTTATGCTATAATACTTTCGGTAATATCAGAGCATGTTCAATAAAGGAGTGGGGATTATGGCAATAGCAGGAATTGATGAAAAAGATTTGATTGAAAAATATTATAACAGAAGTAAAGAATTTAATATTTTTAAAGTTTTAAAGCTTGAAGACTATGAAATTCGCCACTCTAATTTTTTAGCATGGTTATTTAATCCGAAAGAAACACATAAGATAGGTTCTTTATTTTTTAAAAAGTTTTTAAAAACAATAAAAGATGACAAAAACTTTGATAAAAATATAAATGTTGTTAGAATTTGCAAAGAAAATATAAATGTTTATAGAGAGTTTCGTACTGATTGCGGTAGATTTTCAGATATTTTAATTGAGGGTGAAACTTTTGTATGTCTTATTGAAAATAAATATGGTGCTAAGGAATGCCTTAATCAAACGTTAGACTATAAGAATTTCATACTAAACAAATATCAAGGTAAACATCACATATTTGTTTATCTTGATATCAATGAAGAATTAAACGCTAAACATGAGAATGGTTACATCTTATGCACATACAAAAATAACATCCTCCCTGTTTTAAAATCAATTTCAAGCGGGAGAAAAATAAAACAGCTTGACATTCTAAATCAATATATAACTGTTTTGGAAGAAAATTACAATATGTTTAATTTTGAACCATTGCCAAATCTTGCAAAAAATATACAAAATTTTAAATTGTCTATTATTGATATTTTGGCAGATAGCAATAAATTTTACGAACAATTTGACAATCGAGTTAATTCTATTGAGTTCTTTCCTAAAGATTGCTACAAGACAAATAATAAAATTCCTCGTTCAAAAGAAGATGAAAAATCATGTATGCTTTATTATCAAATAGTTTTAGAAAAATTTTCAGGTGTTGAATTTAGAGTTGTTCTCCGTCAATCAAACAATAAAAAGTATAAATTACTAAAAAAACGGTTAAATGCAGGTGATGAAAAAATTTGTTATCCTATAAAAGAAACCTTGATTGATTATACTGAATTTCTAAGACTTGTTTGTATGGCTGAACCCGATGAACGTGAATGCTGTCTAAATAAAATTATGAATAATTTCATAGAACAATTTGAAAATGAAAATAATAATATTAGAAATATTCTTTTGGCGTAATATTACGTAAACATTGTCCATCATTGAATATGACCTTATTTGACGCATTTCATGACTATTAATATAATTAAATATAAAATTTAATTTATAGCAAACGAAAAATTGTGGAATAGTTAATACAAAAATGAAATCATGGCACCATTTGAATATACAAAAAATGTGGCTTATGAAAAATTAAATGAAATAACCCGAATGGAGAAATAAAATGTCATCAATAAAACATTTAGAACTAATTAATTTTAAATCTTTTAAAGCCGCTAAAATCAATTTTGGATTAGGATTGAACGTAATTACAGGTAACAATGGAGCAGGTAAATCAAATATACTTCAAGCAATTAAATTTGCATTGAATGGTAACTCCAATTCGGAGTTGATTTTAAAAGACAAACAAGAATTGAGTGTAAAAGCTGTATTAACCAATGAAAACAATCAAGAAACAACTATTGAGAGAAAATTAGACCTAAATAACAATGAAACTTTATTGATTAATGGAAGCAGGACTAACAACTGCAATATCTTAACTTGTGAGGACACATATATTGCTGATTGTGATGAGCATTGCAGTTATCATGGTGATGAGTTAGAAAAATATTTAAGCAAATTAAAGAAAAATAAACAGTCAATTATAGTGAGCCTTAATAATGAAGTTATTGATAGGGCAGATAGATTAATCAAGGTTACTCAACATGAAAATAAATCTTTTATTGAAACATGATTTAAAGTTTTTAAAAAAACTAAATTTAGACACGGTGCTTCAATTTATTCTTTCAAAAAGTGATGAAGATGTAAAAAGAATTGCCGATATAAACGCAAATGAATTATACAAATTGGCTAAAAAATTAGAAATTGATTTAGGTTCGGATTTATCTTATTTGAATGAGCAAATTGACTGTGAAACAACCTTAACGCAAAGAACCCCGGAATTTTTGGATTTATTTAAAAAAGGTAATTCCATAGATGAGATTGCTCAAAAATTACACGTTGGCAAATCAGAAGTTAAAAGTGTTATAAGTATAATTGCAGTTAAGATATTGATTGAACTATATCC
>JAJQFK010000286.1 GCA_021201175.1 Candidatus Gastranaerophilales bacterium
TGTTAAAAAATAAAGAATTTTTACCGGAAACAGCAGGTTTTTGTTCTAAAATTATTAGTTTTGATGAATTTTTAAAATTAAATAATTTTAAAATAAATAATTGTTCAAATAATTATGTTTATCATAAACCGCTTTTAAGGCAAAATGAATGTTATTTACCAAACATAAAAACAATAAACCGAAAAGGTGCTTGTTCATTAACGGAAAATTTTTTCATTCTCAAACACAGAGCAATTTCAGAACTTTTGCTAAAAAATACTTCCTATAAAAAAGAAGAAATAGCCGAAAAAGACATAATCACAACCTGCCAATTGTCAAAATGGGGTCTTATTAAAGCTTCTAAAGCAAATAAAATAAACTGCAAAGTTTTATCATATCCAGAATTTATAAATAATGTTAAAGATTAAATAAGCCTGCTATATTATTTTTTTTAGTATATCTTTTGCAACGGCTTCCCCCATGGAAAAACAACTCATTTGAGTTCGTAATGCAGCTTGCGCCTCAAAATCCGCACTTATTATTCTGCCTGCCGCATAAATGTTGTCATATTTTTCGCTTAGAAGGCATTCTAAAGGTACATAATATGTGTGTTTTATGTATTCAAGTTTATCCTTATTTTCACTGTTGGAATGTATATCAATAGGATAATCACAAGCAAATGCGATATTTTTAAATTTCTTGCCTGAAACAATATCTTCTTTTGTAATTGTGTATTTCCCCTTTATTCGGTTAGATTCTCGAACACCGAGCATATCCGAAATATGTGAGATGTATGCATTTTTAAAACCGGGAAAATATTTTTTGCAGAATTCGGACAATCTGTATATTCTTTGTCGTCCTTGCTTTAAAGAATTAGAATATACAAATGGATTAGATAAATCTTCTTTATCTTCAATAATAATTCGAGGGCAATTAAATCCGAGCGCCCCAGCCATATAAGGAATTGTAAATACTTGAAAATAGATAGTATCTTCATATTCCAAATCTTTATTTTTTACAGCTTCATCAAATATTGGACTTAGTGCCCATTGTCTGTTTTTATCTCTTGTAAAGGCTGTAGATAAATTTATTTGACCTCCTGATTTATCAACTGTTGTAACATTTCTATCTTTATCTGTTTCATATAACCAATCAGAAAATAGCTGCATATCAATGTTGGACATCAAAAATCTAAGTGTGGGAGTTTGAAAAATATCAGATTTTTTTTGAAAATCTAAATCCAACAATTTAAAAACTTTGCCGTCTGCAGTTGAATCAAGAATAAATTTTGTTTTGACTGATAATGATGATATTTTATGATGTAAAGTTATTTCAAAATCTTTATTTTCGCCGGTTTTATTAATACTAACAGGTTCCGTGGAAAATAAAATTGTACAATTCACGGAAGAAAGCATTGTATCCAAAACAAGTTTAAGCAGCTCCGGATTAAACCAGGCTTTATTCCCGTCTATATATGTTTTTCTGGCATTATAACGGTCAGAAAATTTTATTAAGTCATTAAAAAATTCAGTATTTATATCTTGCGAATCTACTTTCATAGAAGGGCAAACAAGAGCTTGAGTAATGCTTCCTCCCAATACATCAGTTTTTTCAATCAGTAAAGTTTTAATACCCTTCTTTGCTGCAATGTATGCTGCTGAAACTCCGGCAGTTCCTCCGCCAAAAATTACAAAATCATATTCCATAAAATACCTCTATGCATATTATAAAACAAATTTGGTAATTTTTAATAACTAATCGCAAATATTGCTGACGGGTTTTCCAAAGAGAAGTCTTGATAATCCCATTTTTTTACTCAATGTGTGTTTAATGCCTAAAGATATTTCATCTGCATTTTTTGCCGTTCCGTTAACATGGCAGAGTGCGGAGTTTAAAATCGGCATTGTTGCTCTGTCAACTTGTGTTGTTATATTATTTAAATCTGTGGTTATGTTCTTTATATTCTCTGTTGTATCTTTAATATTTTGTGCTGAATCCTTCATGGTTTTTCCATCAAGTGCACTGTCCAAATTTGAAGATAGATTTTCCAAGTTTGAGGTTGCTTTTGCGAGGTTAGAAGATGCTGTTTTTATATCCCCTTTTACATCAGAAAGAATTTCATTTATATTATCAAACAGATTACCTAAACTTTGAACAGTTTTGTTTGCAGACTGCATTAGGGAATCAGCATCATTAAAAATAGTATCTAAACCTCCGTTATTGAGTTTATCGGATAAAAGTTTATTGATATCTTTTGAGAGTTCACCTTGAATAATATCTCCGTTTTTAAGCATAACTACAGAAGCTTCGTCGGGAGCAACTAAGTTAATATAATCAGTACGATTGCTTTTTTGTACTCTTGCTCTGATATTATCCGGCAGTTCAACATCGGCGGGGTGAAGGTTTAATTTAACAAAAGTATTTTTATAATGTTTATCGGGATATATTTTTGTCGTTTTACCGACTTTAAATCCCTTATAATAAACAGAAAGATTTTTCTCAAACGGTTCCATATCTTTAAAATTGACTATTATACTCAAATGAGAAAGTTTATTATAAATACCGTATCCGATTGCAATTAATGCTGCTATTAAAATTATTAAGTAAAATTTGTTCATAATGTAAACATACTGAACTTTTTGAAAATTCACAATTAGCCAATTGGAATAATCCGATTAGAAGTGTAATCTCACAAATTTGAATTAAAAAAAACCTGAGAATAATTTTTTTAACTACATTAAACAAAATCCTAATTCTATGAATTGACATCTCATAATGCTATTGATGAGCAATATGCTGTTTAATATGGATAATCTTTTTTTATAACCCAACCATCTTTCATCAAAAGACAAGTGCAGGTTTGCGGGTCTGATTTACAAGAACTTATTAACGTTTCGCGGCTATCCGATATTGATACGCTGCCGCTTCCCGTTGTTCCTTTATGATCATCACAATACAGATGACCATCTTTAAAACGGAAAGAAAATACATCTTTCCCGAGCATATTAGGTTTTTTTGCTCCATTTATATCAAATCTTATGTGAAAGCTGCGTCTTGATATTTGAGTACTACCTCCGGTTAATGCAACAATAGAACTCCCGTCAAGAAAGATGTACATTATACTAGAAGTGCTGATTGTACTGGTGGTACATCTATCCGGAATAGTACAATAACTGTATTCTGCCAGACATTTTTTATTGGAGTTTTGGTTACAGTTAAGTAATAATTTTGTATATTGCATAATATATTCATCAAACCAATTATATAAAGATTTAATATCATTATAAGCCATTGTTGTATCCCATTGAGCAGAGGAACCATGGTCAACTTGAGACAGTCTGATTGCATTTTCCATTGTACTATAAAATTTTTTTAATCTTGTTTCTATTTCAGAATGTCTGAAATTTTGCATCACAGCGGGAAGTGTCATGACTGCAATTATAGCTATAATTACAATAGTCAGAAGAACTTCAGCCGGTGTAAATCCCTTAAAAATCTTGTACATTTTGTTTCCTATCTTTTATATAGAGCATTAACGATTTAATGCAGTTACCTGAATTTTCTAAAAAACTATAATTTTTGAATAAATATAGTATAAAAGCATAAGAATATTAGCATATTTTGCTATTATTAGTCAATAAAAATAGTTTTTAAGCAAATTAAATTAATTAAAAAAACATAATATTATTATTTATAAGGTATTTTTATGATGTCATTAAAAGAAAAATTGGGTGCGAGAATACAGGAAATAAGAAAAAGTAAAAAGCTTACACAAGAGAAACTTGCCGAAAAAATTGGTCTTGATACACCTAATTTAAGTAATATAGAAAGAGGCAAGAGATTTGTTTCTGCTGAAACACTTGAGAAAATAGTTAAGGCTCTTGATGTTACCGAAAAAGATTTATTTGATTTTGGACATATTGATTCAAAGGAATCCATAATAAATTCTATTAATGAAATTTTGATAAATTCAAACGAAAAAGAAGTTCAGTTTTGTTATAAGTTTTTATTAGATATGAAACAGTTGTAATTTACGAACAAATTTTTATAGGTTCTCGAAGGTGTGACAAAGAGAAACACTTAATCTTTCAGAAGAAGTAAAAAAGGGCAAGAATAAAAAAGCACCCGAAGGTGCTAATTTAACAAGTGGTGGAACTTACAAGTTTTTACGAACTAATTTCCAAATTAAAAACTTGTTTAAAGAATGAAAGTTGGGCTAATCTTATGTGTTTCATAACTAAATGGAATTCAAGGAAAAAATTAGCATAATTAAAATCAAAACGTAATAAAGCTTGAATATGTTGCAATGTAAAGCTTTACAATGTTTCAAATATTGACAAAACTATACAAAAACTGAGATAATAAGTAA
>JAJQFK010000005.1 GCA_021201175.1 Candidatus Gastranaerophilales bacterium
TTTTGAATTGTATTCTTCTCTAACTTTTTCTGCCCAGCTTGGATCAAACGGTTTTAAATTCTTCACCTGTTAGGCTGTTTTCTGATATGTATTCATATTCTGTTACTTCATCAGAATAAAATCTGTCTGTTCTGTGTAATTTCTTCTTGTTAATTCATTTAATTTCATTTTTTATGTCCTTTTGTTTATCAATCTTATATTTATATATTACACGAAATAGTGTAAATATTTAATGCTATATTTACACTAAACTAACAAAAATTTACATATATAATTGTAATTTTACACTTAATCGTGTATAACAAAACAAAAGGGAATTATTCAATGGATGCAAGAGAATTAGAATTACAATTAAAGAGTATTTTAGCCGGTTCGGGATATACAATAACATCTTTAGTTAAACAATTAAACGAAAAAGGAATTATAACAACAGTTCAAAATGTCAGCAACAAACTAAAAAGGGGTTCTTTAAACTATTTAGAAGTTGTAGATATGCTTAAAGCAATAGGCTATGACATTGAATGGGTAAAGAGAAAGTAAAGAGTTATTTTTTTTTACACTATAATAGTGTTAATATAGTGAGATAGAAAGAAAAAAACATGCTTTTTAGTTTTTCTGAATTTCTAAGACTATCTAGACAAAGTTTGTTCAACATATTTTTTGCAAAAAAAGAGGATATTCTTATTAAACTTGAACAATGCGGTTTTATTAAATTATACCCTGTTACTTATGATGATTTTATTAAAAATGTATCATTTAAAATTGCAGATTTAAAAGATATGTTAAATAATGCCAACATATCCTATCCTAAAAATAGTAAAAAAAATGAACTTTTCGAAATTGCAAAAAATAATGCATTGTTTGAAACAAAAATGCAAAGTTATACTCTGTTAACTGCAACAGAACTATTTACAACAAGCAAAAATATAATAAGTTTTTTGTATCATGGCAGAACTGAAAATAGTTCACGGAAAAAATTTCTCAATATAATTTTCCTGCGTGAAGACTATAATTTTGTTATGGAAAACGGCTGATGGTTAAAAAGGAGCATCAAATGAAAATAAACACGGAATTAATTCCTGAAACCGATATTAAAATGCTTTCAATTACATTGTTAGAAAGTGCAAAAAAATTTTATAACGACCCTCAAAATGTTAAAACATTCAAGGAATGGCAAAAACAAAGGAGTACTAATTGTGGCACATGTATTTCCAAAAAAAAATAAAGATGGCAAAATCACGTCATATACAATTCGTGTATTTAAAGGCAAAGATGATAACGGTAAAAATTTAAAACCATATACAACTTCTTTTAAACCGGAATCAAATTGGAGCGATTCAAAAATCGAAAGGGAACTTCAAAAATTTGTTGTTCTCTTTGAAAATGAATGCAAAAAAGGATGCGTTGTAGACAATAAACAAACATTTGCTAAATATGCTAATTATGTAATTAATTTAAAAGAAAGTGCTGAACACAGAAAGCATAAAACAATAGAGCGCTACAAAGAACTTCTTGAACGAATAAACCTTGCAATTGGACATATAAAACTGGCAGATATCAGACCACAGCATCTAAACGCTTTTTATGAGATACTGGCGAAAGATGGAGCAAATTTGGTTACAGGTAAAGGTTGAGTGCAAAGACTATACATGAACATCACAGCTTGATTCAAACAATTTTAAAACAAGCTGTAAAAGAATTGCTTGTTCCATACAATGCAGCCGAGAAGGCAACTCCGCCATCTGTTACAAAAAAAGAAGCCCGGTTTATTGAAATAGATGACATTCAAAATATACTTTTATATCTTGAAAATGAGCCTTTAAAATGGCAGGTCGCCTTAAATTTATTAATTTATACAGGTTGCAGAAGAGGTGAAATTGCGGGCATAAAGGTGGAAAATATTGATTTTAAAAATTGTAATATTTATATAAAAAATAGCATACTTTATACAAAGAATATGGGAATATATGAGGATACACCCAAAACAAAAAATTCCTTACGTATTGTATCTATTCCTGAAAAAATAATGAAACTTGTAAAAAAATTAACAATAGAAAATAAAAAAAATATACTAAAATTAGGGAATAAATGGACTAATACCGGATACTTACTAACTCAAGAAAATGGATTGCCAATGCATCCGGATTCAATAACTGATTATTGCTCAAATTTTGAAAAAAAATATAATAAAATAATTACAGAAAAAAACAAGAGTTTAAAACAAGGAAGTAAATTAAAAAAACTGCCGCATATAAATCCTCATGCTTTTAGACACTCACAAGCAAGTATTTTAATCCATGAAGGAGTTGACATTACAACCGTGAATAAACGACTGGGACACGCAAATGTATCTACAACCACAGATATATGTAAATGGACACATGAAATGATTTTTTGTGACAGATAGTTTGATTATTTCGGGCAGGAAAAGTTTTAAAATTTGACATTAATGCCGGCATTTTTCTTTAATTTCCACATTGTAAGTGACAATGAGTTTGAGAGAAACAGAATTAGGCTAAAATATAAACATTAATCGAGCAAAAAGTTATTTCATGAAAATTTAAGCATGTATTAAAAATATTATTAAAGCCAAATACAATCACAATATTAATAAATAAAATAAAAAACGAAAAATACTGATTTGTAAAAGCTGGAACATAAAAAGGAACTTTATTTCCTGTTTATTTGTTTATAAATAAAAACAATACTGTATTTTTTTCAATTTTCCCTGTCACTTTTTCTTAAATTTGTCGTCACTTAACAATCAGCAATTTTTTGATAAAAAACTTGTCCGAAATAGGACAGAAAAATAGTAGATTAATTTTAAGTTTTATCAATAAAAAGAAAGTGATTTTTCACCTTCTTTGCTATACGGAACTTTTTTTATTCTATCTATAATCACCTACAAAGTCTTTTTTTTATATTTATTAGTAATTGTATCAAGCAGTTCTAGTATTGAGTCGACGGAGCCATTATTGTGTTCAATTGAATTTGTTAGCTTCCCTATTTCAACAATTATATCTTCGTATTGTATTTTAGTAGAAGTAAATGTTCTTGTTGCATCAGGTATTGCCCCTGAAAAAGCACTTGATTATATGAATGTTATAGGTAGAACCGCAACCGCCGCACAGGCTGAAATTGTAGATATTTCAAAAACTGCATTTTCTGTTACCGATAACCTAAAAGTAAATGTTGATGACTTAGGTAAGACAATGGATATGCTGGCGCAAGCAGGTAAAGAGGGAAGATTTGAACTAAAAGATATGTCAGCAGCATTCCCGAGTTTAACAGCAGGTGCAAGTATGTTAGGGATGAAAGGAATTCCTGCCGTTGCTCAGTTAGGTGCGGCACTTCAGGTTGCTATGAAAGGTGCGGGATCTGCCCCTGAAGCAGCGACAAATTTTGAAAGCTTCCTGCAATCTATAACATCCCCTATGGCTGTTAATCGGTTTCAAGAATTATACAATGTTGATTTACCTCAATTTTTAAATAAAACTCTTGCCGAATCAAAAGACCCCATTGAAGAAATGATTGTACTTATTAATGAGTTAACAGGCGGCGATGTCTTTGCTGTTTCTCAAATTTTTAGAAATAAAACAGACCTTAATTTCTTAAAACCTATGATGCAAAATTTGGATGAGTACAGAAGAATTAAAGCCTCTGCCATGAGTGCAGACGGCATTATGGATGAGGATTTTAATCACATGATGGAAACCACAAACGAACAAATCAAATTATTAAAAATTAATATGAAAGAACTTGTTTTTCCGCATCTTCACGAACCAATCCAAAAACTGAATACAATAATAACAAAAATAAACTCAAATCCTGCTATGCAAAAAGGATTATTCGGAATGATTGTAGGAACAATAGGTGTTGGAATTCTTCTTACAACTCTTGGAACGGCAACTATACTTGTCGGAAAACTTGTCAAAGGATATGGGGAATTTTTAGGAGTTGCAAGGAATTTAACACCCGCATTAGCGCAAAATGCTATCAAACTCTTTAATTTTATAGGCTTAAACTCAACTGCTCATAATTTAACTTACGGCAGAAAGATTATGGCGGCAGGAAATCCTCTCGGGCTTGATATGTCTAACTTTTCAATTAAAAGCGGTCTTTTTGCAGATATAAGAAGAATTGATAAAAACCTTAAAAATGGGATTATACAAGGTTTTAAAGAACTCCCGAATAATATTTCAAAATCAACAGCAACACTTAAAAAGTGGAGTATAACTTCAATTAAAGCAATACCCTCAAATTTAATAAACAGTTTATCTGTGTTTAAAAAAAGTTTTCTTAGTATTCCGAATTTAATAAAAAAT
>JAJQFK010000019.1 GCA_021201175.1 Candidatus Gastranaerophilales bacterium
TTGTATATCCTGTTCGGTCAAATCTTCTTCCTGAATCATTTTTATTGTTTTTTTATTATCAATTCTTCTGACGATTTGTGCTGTTTGTTTTTTTTCTATTGTATTCTCTTTTAAATTTGAGGAACTTACAGTTTCATTTATTTTTATTCCTACATATTCATCAGAATCAGCAATCATCAATTTACACATATTACCGATTTCAAGATAATTAGTAACGGGCTGACCTTTAAATAAAATTTTATTTGATTTTAAACTATTAACAACATACCATTTACCGTTTTCATTTTTTTGCAGCGAGATTAATATCTGATAATCCAAGCTTAGTTTAAAGTGGCAGTTTTGGGTAGTGCCTATATTAATGACATTGAGGTTATTAAAAGTTTTTTCATTATTTTTTGATACAATTGTAATACTCATTTTTACTCTGTGCTTCTATCTTCCTATTGCGGAAGAAAATTTCCTTAAAGCCTGATCAATATTCTCCTCAGAGGAGATAATTAATTGCTTTTCACCCAGAACCGGAACAAGAGTTTGTCGGATTTCGTCCAGTTTTTGAGGATGAGCATATAAAAAAGTTAAAGATAAATCGGGAGCATATTTAAGAGTATACTTTAAATTTTTCGGTAATGTGCTCCAATTTATTTGTTTATTTATGGCGCCTTCATTTTCCATATCACCGAGAAGAATAATAGCGGGAGTATAGCCTTCTGCTTTATATCGCAATGAATCGCCGACAGCTTTTTTTAGGGCAGTGCCGTATGCAGTTCCGTATGCTTTTGCATCAAATCCGCTTCTTTTTTTTATTGCATCACGCATTGCCGATAATTTATGAGGCGCTCCATCATATACTTCATAAGCGTCTTCGCTTACTATATATATTTTTGCATGGTCTTCCGAATCCAAACGTTTTGCCATTCTTAATACGCACTGCTGCTGTTTCTCAAGCAACTCTCTATTTGACGCTGATGTATCCAGTAAAAAAACCGCCATTACCGGTTTAAATTCACTAAACTCTATATGGCTGAATCCAACTACCGCTAATTTGATAATTAATACAGCAATTGGAAACAATATACCCAGTATTAATGCTTTTCTAAACATTTGGTTATAATTCCTCGCGACAGTACGATTGTATCATATACATTTATTTCTTTGCAAGATTTTTGTTCTTTCTGATTGTCCAGAAATCCGGATGTAAAAGCGCCAAAAACGGAATTAATTCCAACCTGCCTATAAGCATATTTATTATACATATAATTTTGGAGATTACGGATAAAGCGCTGAAATTTCCCATTGGACCTGCATATCCAAAAGCCGGGCCAACATTACCAAGTGTTGATATAGCTATTGTTGTTCCCAATACAAGATTTTGTTCTATAAATATCAGCAATACGGCGCTTACGGCAAAAATTGTATAATAAAACAATACAAACGATACAATTTGTTTAACAGCATCTTCATCTACAATTGCTTTGTTTATTTTTATGGGATAAACACCGTTAGGGTGAAATATTTTGGATATTTGTCTTTTTAAATATTTAAAAATTAAAACCAATCTTAATATTTTAACCCCGCCGGCAGCTGAGCCGATTGAAGCACCGGAAAACATTAATATAAATAACAGCAGCTTTGCTCTTAGATTCCATTTTTCATAATCAACAGAGGCAAATCCCGTTGTTGTTATTATTGAAATCACTTGAAAGAATGCTGATTGCAATGATTTTTTAAAGTCATATATATGATGGGTAGTAAGAGTAACTGCAATTATTAAGGCAAAAAATATAACGATTGCAAGGTAAACTTTAAATTCATCATCACGAAACAGAGCACGGAATTTTCGTTTTATGTATATTTTATATTGAAGTGCAAAATTCATTCCTGATAAAAACATAAAGACGGTTATTGTCCAAATTAATTTCCCGTTTAAACCAATCATGCTGTTTTGATAAGGCGAAAGACCTCCGCCGGCGAGAGTCGACATTGAATTACACACTGCATAAAAAGGTTCCATTCCCCAATATATAAGCAATCCGCATTCAAGAACAGTCAACACAAAATAAATTCCCCACAAAGCAGCTGCTGTTTGTCTGATTCTGGGGGTCAATTTACTCTCTGTGGAGTTTGCTCCGGGGGATTCCGCTAAAAACATTTGTCGTCCGGCTACTGCGAATTTAGGAAGTATGGCAATAAACAAAACAAGTATCCCCATGCCTCCAAGCCATTGCATAAATGAACGCCAGAAAAACATTGTTTGGGGATAGAATGAAAAATCTTTTAATATTGTAGCGCCGGTTGTTGTTATTCCGGAAACGCTTTCAAATAAGGCATCAATCGGTTTTAAGCCAAAATAAAGCAACGGCATTGAGCCTAAAATCGAAATTAATATCCATGTAAATAGAACTATAGCCAGAGCTTCCGAACGGTTTATTTTATCTATTTCATCCGTAACAGTTTCCTTATTGCTTTTGCATATTAAACTTAACAAATATGCCGCGCATGATGTACATACAAAAGGCTGCCATGCATTAAATTCTTTAAGTACCAATGCACATATAACAGGAACAAGCATAACAGCAGAAACATATTTTAAAATTATACTTAATGTGTTTAAAATGTATCGGTAATTCATTCCTATGCACACCTTTTAAAATATGCAAGAACCATATCAGCATTTTCTTGCGTTGTAAATACTATCAAATTATCAAGCGGCATTATCTGGGTAGTACCTCTGGGGATAATTACCCGATTTCTCCGTTGAATAATTGCAATTATTGCTTTACAAGGAATTTTTAAATTCATAATAAAATTTGTTTTAAAGGACGACGGGATACATATTTCCAAAACTTTTCCCTGCCCTCTTTCAACGGTTGCAAGAATTTCTACTTCTGTCTTTATTAAATGATTATCTATGTCATCTATAGCAGCGCCATTTTGAGAGATAGCAACATCTATACCCACTTTTTCAAATAAATTTGCATTAGCATTCTTTGAAACTCTTGTTATAACTTTTGGAACTCCGAGCTGTTTTGCGAGCAGAGAACACAAAAGATTTTTTTCATCATTATTAGTAACGCTTACAACAACATCAGACTCAGAAACTCTTTCTTCTTCAAGAAGGTTATAATTTGCGCCGTCGCCGTTAATTACGAGTGTATTTTTCAGATTTTCAGTCAATTCCACACATCTGTCATAATCATATTCTATGATTTTAATTTTCTTATTGGCTTTTTCAAGATTTTGTGCAAGCATTAATCCGACATTACCGCCGCCAATTATAGTAACTTGTTTTACATCGTCTATTTCCTGAAAAAATTTGTTTGCCAGAATATCCAGTGAATAGGATGACCCCATAAATATAACTTTATCATTGAGTAAAAGTTCCGTATCTCCGTCAGGAATAAACAAAGTATTATTTCTGGTGATACCGACAATCAAAGTTTCTTCCGGAAAGTTACAATCCTTAATTTTTTTGTTAAGAAATTTTGTATCTTCAACAATTCTATATTCATGAAGTCTGGCTTTTCCGTTAGCAAAATTTTCGACATCTATGGCTTTAGGAACGGTAATAATTCTGAAAATTTCCTGAGTCATAAGTTCTTCCGGCCATAGCACATAATCTATCATTAATTCTTTTTGGTATTTTGACCCTCTTACAAGAGAAAGAGATTCAACATTTTCTTTTTTGCTGACAAAACAAACTGTTTTAAGTTTTGTCATATTGGTAACAGTAAGGCAGGCTACTATATTTGCCTCATCATTATCCGTACAGGCAATAAAGATATCGGAATCTTTAATCCCTACAGACTCTAAAAGTGCTATATTAGCGCCTGAACCTTCTACGTATTCAATATCCAATTTTTCAAAATTTGCATTACTTCCGGAACCGTCATCGATAATAATTATATCGTGATCCTCAAATAATTTAGCAGCTATTAATCCGGCAATTTCATTTGCCCCGTATATTACAATTTTCATAATAATCTATTTATAATCCAAAATGGGAATTTTGTCTATTTGTTAAAATGTACAGAAACATTGTTTGATTTTTCATGTTTTTGATATAGTAGAATTTGTCCGAGAAAATTTCGCGACTATGTACACGAGCGAAATTTTTTACAAAACGAACAGCTGAACCAAAGGTGAAGCTTGTGAGCTTGTATCCGTCAGCGAAGCTGTTAGGTGAGTGGCGCCTTGAAAAGCGGTGGACGTGCAGAATCCGTCATTGCGAACGATAGTGAAGCAATCCAGACAAAATATAGTAAGAGATTGCCGCGAAAATCAAAGATTTTCTCGCAATGACGCGGTTGAGGATAG
>JAJQFK010000256.1 GCA_021201175.1 Candidatus Gastranaerophilales bacterium
ATATTCAGATTGTGCAACAAGAAAATCTTTTAAAATTCTCCGCAAAATCTAAGTAACTAAAAACAATATTATGTATGTGCAGCAGAGGATGAAAAACATCCACTTGCAATTACTCAAACAAAGACAGTTTCAGCCGTCTGCAAAATCCCCCGAAAGAATATACTCATTTTACATTTTTTGAAGTAGAATAATACTGATAAGGATTAAAAAAATGACAGAGTTGAAAGATAAAGACGAGCAGTATAAAGTTTTTCTAAAATATAAAGATTCTGATGACAAGCATGAAGAAAAAGTTATTATTACTTTAAAACTTATTTTTATAACTTTTTTTGTAGTTGCTCTGGCTTTCATCGCCGGAATAATTGTAAACAATTCCAATGAAATATTATCAATTGCAGGCAGTATCACCGGAAAAACCGGATTGGCACAAAAGCCTGATTTAACTCCTTCAAAGTTCAATTTTGGGATGCTTAGCAGATATCAAAATATACTGCTGCTCGGCGTTGACTCAAACGGTCCTAATACTTTGCCATTTTCCGGAGTACGTTCAGACACAATGATTATTTTGAGTATTGATGTTCACGGTAAAAGTGTAAATGCAATATCTATACCAAGAGACAGCAAAGTGTATCTTGCAGAAGACCATGGAATTCAAAAAATCAATGCTGCTTATGCAATAGGCGGTATTGACCTTGCAAAGAAAACGATAGAAGAAACCCTCGGGATAAAAATTCATAATTATATTATTGTTAATGCGGAAGGTGTAAGGCAAATTATAGACGCTCTTGGCGGAGTGCCTATCCACATTGACCAAAATATGCGCTATACAGATTACAGCGGGAAATTAAATATTAATTTTAGAAAAGGTGATTATATTTTAGACGGTAAACAATCGGAAGAATATTTGAGATTCAGAAAAGATACACTTGGAGATATCGGCAGAGTTCACCGTCAGCAAAAATTTTTAAAAGCTTTAATAGAAAGAATAAAGGCACCGGAAACTTTAAGAAAACTGCCGGAAGTCTTGAAAATTGCAAATTTATATTCAAGAACCGATTTAAATTTATATCAAATGTCGCAATATGCTTCCATTGCAAGAGAAATAGATTTAAAAAAAGTTGAATTTATTATGCTTCCCGGCTCTCCTAATCAAAAAGGGATTATAAGTTATTGGATACTTGACCCTGAAAAAACTCAACAGGTTATCGACAGATTGATTTACAGAAAAAAATTTGAACTTACCGAAAATGATATTTCAATCGGATTAATGTATTCACGTTCTAAAGAAATAGAAGCACTTGCTATTAAAGATGAACTTAAAGCCGCCGGTTATTCAGTTAATTGTAACGGAAGGTCATCACAGATTAAAGAATCAAATATTATCGGGTATAATACCCAGATTACTCCTGAAATTATAAAATCTATGAAGAAAAAAATTCCGGAAATTTCAAGGTTTAATTACATTCATAATCCCGTAAGGAGTTATTGTAATACATCAGATATAGTTATAACAATAAAAGACGACGAATAGGTTAAAGAGAGCAGAATATGGATATTTTAAAAATAGCAATACCAAATAAAGGCAGATTATCGGAAAAAATATATGATTTATTAAACTGTGCAGGTTTGGTATTCCCTTCAAAAGATGAAAGAACACTGCAAGTAACAACAAAAGATAAGAAATATTCTATAATCTTTGTCAGGACACAGGATATTCCTATGTTTGTTGAAAACGGAATTGCAGATGCGGGGTTTACAGGATTCGATATTTTAACGGAATTAAAATCCGATGTTGATAAAGTTATGGATTTGGATTTTGGATACTGCGAGATGGTTGTTGCTGTCAAAGAAGAAGATTCTTATAAAACTTCTAAGGATTTACCAAAAGATTTAAAAATTGCGACTTCTTTTCCGAATATTGCCCGCGAATATTTCCAAAAACTCGGGAAAAACCCTAAAATAATAGAAGTTTCCGGCGCAACAGAAATAACTCCGCGATTGGGATTATCTGATGTTGTTGTTGATATTACTTCATCCGGTACAACATTAAAATCTAATAAGTTAAAAATAATAGATAAAATTTTAGAATCAACTGCGGTTGTTATTGCAAATAAAAACCTGAATGAAGAAAAAAAAGAAAAAATTCAAGTGATTTTAAGGGCTTTGAAGTCTGTTATTGACGCAAGAGAAAAAAAATATTTGATGGCGCACGTTCCGAAAAAATCCGTTAACGAAATAAGGGAATTCCTTCCGGGGCTTTCCTCCCCTACAATAATGACTCTTGCCGGAGATGATGAACATGTTGTTATGCATGTTGTTGTTGATGCCGATAAGGTTTTTGATAGTATTGATAAATTAAAAAAACTTGGCGGACAGGGAATTTTAATTATGACAGTGGATCAGATGGTGAAATAAGATGAATTATCCTAATTTAGAACATTTAATAGAAATTATTAGTATTTTAAGAGGCGAAAACGGTTGCAAATGGGATAGAGAACAAACCCACTATTCTTTAAGACGGAATATGATTGAAGAAGCCTATGAAGCTGTTGATGCAATCGATGATAATGATATAAATCATTTAAAAGAAGAATTGGGCGATGTTTTATTGCAGGTTATTTTGCATGCTCAAATTGCAAAAGAAGAAAATTCTTTTAATATTGAAGATGTTGCTAAAGGAATATCTGATAAACTCATACATCGTCACCCGCACGTTTTTGGCGGAGTAAAAGTTAATTCTACGGAAGAAATTCTTGATAACTGGGAAAAATTAAAAAAAGAAGAAAAACCTCACAGAACTTCTGTTATGGATGGCATATCCCGTGCGCAGTCCGCATTAATGAGTGCGCAAAAAATAAGTAAAAAAGCCGTAAAAGTCGGATTTGAATGGCCGAATGAGTCTGCTTTATTTGATTGTGTTTTATCAGAAATAAATGAATTTAAAGAAGCTCAAACGGACGCTGATAAAGAAGAAGAACTCGGTGATATTTTATTTGCAGTTGTTAATCTTGCAAGATGGAACAAAATTGATGCGGAGCAGGCTCTGTTAAAGGCAAATAAAAAATTTATAAATCGCTTTAGGTTAATGGAAGAAACTGCCGGTAAACAATTAGAACATTTATCTCTTGAAGAATGGGATGGGTTATGGAAAAAAGCTAAAAAGCATGAACTATGTTAATCCGCTACCGAGCGCAATTTTCGATGACCTTCTTGTATTTGAGTTACATTTAAATACGCCAAATACAAAAGACTCCTGCTTTGTTACAAACTTATTCTTATTTACCTGTTGTTTAATATTTGTTTATCCTTTTTAGTCACCTCTACTCTAAGTACCACGATTAATATCATAAAAATCCTCATTTTCTATACAATCACCACGCTCATTATACTTTCCCTGTTTAGGAGCTGCCCACATGTCACAAACTTTTATTACTCTATCTGCGCCGAGAGTATTTATTTGAAACCAGTAAACATCTCTGCCTACAGTATTAGGGGCTTTTAATCCGTTTGTATCAAATAATAATTTTAATGTATCACTTCCTTGTTTCCACATTCCAACAACAGCCGTACCATCATTAAGTGTATAAATCTTATTAAAAGTTAAACTTCCGCTTGAATTTTCGTAAGCTGTTAATTCATAGGTAACATCTGTTTCAGTCATAGGCATGTACTTAGAAATTGTAGTTTCTTCCAAGAACCCCGAAATATCTGCCATTGTCGTTGTAGACCACGAACTTTGCCACCCACCACGTGAACTTAGCCCGTCATGAATAGCACTCTGGTTGCCCATACTTGCTAAATTTACAGCCTGAGCAAGAGTTGCAAGGAACTTTTTTCTTCTTGCATCTGTTTCTTTCTCTTGATAATTAGCCATTAATACCGGAATAGTTATTGCAGCAATAACTCCGATTATAACAAGGGTAATGAGAACTTCTGCTAAAGTAAAAGCAGGTTTTCGCGTTGCGCGAATGTTTAACTGACGGTTTACAACGTCATTGCTGCGAGCCGATTTATCGGCGCGGCAATCTCTGCCATTTTTAGGACTGGATTGCTTCGTCGTTACACTCCTCGCAAAGACGATTTTAGCCGTTAGTAAATCCGCTTTTGAAATTCCTTCGCGCTCGTTGCTGTCGTTGGTTGCACCTCCGCATTGCGCTTCGGATACAGGGTCATTGATTTCGCCTTCGGCTCAATAATTCCCTTTGTAACTTCGTTGTCACCAACTTCGCACTCGCTTACCGGACTAGCGTCTGTCCGGAATTTCGCCACGGGG
>JAJQFK010000128.1 GCA_021201175.1 Candidatus Gastranaerophilales bacterium
AATATAGAAAAAAGCCCGTGGCAATCTCTGCCATTTTTAAGACCGGATATTTTTAGCTACAAGCGTGCAAAATTTTCTCGGAGAATTTATACGATTGATTATTGCCCTTATTTTGGTATAATTTTTATATTAGGTCTTTATTTTGACTATGTATTTTTAACTAAATTTTTACTTACAAATAATCAAATTATAAATTTATTAAAGGATAATTAAATGGATACACAAACAATAATTAGTACTATAGCATTAATTATTATGGCTATTATGATTACATACACAGTGAACAAGGTTACACCAAATAACACTAAAGAAAATAAGTAAAAACGAAAAAATATACAAGAATAAAAGGTTTGTGAAATTTTGTATGCGCTTGTATTTTATGAAGTCGTGCTTATTTTGAGTCGGAAAGATTTAAAAACAGCTTGATTTTGTGTGAATTCGTTGATACTTGAGGGGTGTTCTCTTTCTCCCGCTTTGTTTCAAATTTATTCTTGTTTATCGATTGTTCAATATTAATTCGTGCAATGAGCATGCTGCCGGAAATAATATTGTTTGAAGCTAATAAGAATTTTACGACAGTGAAAAATGCGCTCGACACCGGATTATGTTTGACATTTGAGCAAGTATTCATATATAATGGATTTATGATAAATAAAGAAATAAATTGTGAATCTGAAAGTAATAACGGCGTCGGCAAAATTCGCAAAAAGATGCCGGATACCGAAATATTGTACGAATTGGCTGATTTTTTTAAAGTTATGGGTGACGGAACCAGAATACGGATATTGTGGGCTCTTGAAGATGATGAAATGTGTGCCGGAGATTTGGCTGTTTTGCTTGATATGACTCAATCAGCTATATCACATCAATTAAAAGTTCTTAGAATGTCTAAACTCGTTAAAATAAGAAAAAGCGGTAAAAATGTTTATTATTCCCTTGATGATAATCATGTAAAGATGATTTTGAAAAAATCTCTTGAACATGTGAAGGAATAATAGTCCAGTTATTTATTATTTATATAATTTTATATAAACTTTGAATAATATTATCAGGTGTGAAATTCCATGTAATTACACAGGATTTATATAATTCTTTTCTGGGTGCCCATTTTTTTATTAGCTGCGGTTTATAAAACACTGCACAAACCGGACATTTAACCGCACAAGCTAAATGCATAGTGCCGGTATCAATACTTATTAACCCTTTACAATTTTTTAAGAGTAATGCCATCTGGCTGATTGTTGTTTTATTTGTTAAATCTTCAAAATCATTACAGCCTTTTGAACGCATATTTTGCACATAATCTTCTGATTCTTTGCCAATTCCAAAATATAACACATATTTGTTGTCTTTTCTTAATTTATTTATTATTTCAACGGCTGTATCTACAGGCATGTTTTTTTCAGGATTTTTGCTTATGCAACATAACCCTATTAATTCTTTATTTTTATATTTATTAATAATATAATCCGTAAACTCTGTTTTTATTCCGTCAGTCATATAGCTTACGGGAACAATTTCAGAAGGTCTTTTTATCAGCGGGAAAATTAAATCTGCATTTTTATCCTGCGTATAAGTACGGTTTTTTAAATTTTCTTGAACATCTGTTAAAAAGTACCGGTTAAATTTTCGCGGACCGGAAATTCTTCTTTGAGCGTTCAGAAGATAAGAAAGTATTACTGCTCGTTCATTTGCATAAATGCTAAATGCTGCATATATCTTGTTTCTGTATGGGAAATTATATGCAAATTTCAGAAATTGCCATATTCCTTTATTTTTACCTCTTTTATCAAACTCAAAAACTTCGTCTACTCCTTCTTGAAATAACGCAGCCTCGCCAAACGGCTTATTTACGATAAATACTATTTTAGAATCGGGATAATTTTTTTTTATATTTAAGCATAAAGAGTTCGTTAAAAGAACATCACCGAAAAACGACATGTTTATTATTAAAAAGATTTTTTTCTCCATAATAAACTATTCTTCTTCAATGTATGAAACTATTTTATTGATATCATCATTAAATCCGTTAAGTTTCTGCGACATTTCATTAATTAATTCATTGCCATGGCGCTGCTGCTCGTTAATTTTTTCGTTAACTCCGGCTATTTGAGAAGCTATGTAATTCAAAACATCTTTTATTTCAAAAGCTTTTTGATCCTCGCCCATTACTTCGACTAATTTATCAAATTTAGAACTCATTTCATTAATTTTATTTTCTAAATTTTCTATTTTTTTACCTTGGAAATCAACTTTTTCCTGCAATAATGTTTCAAGTTCTGTAAACTTATTATTATTATTTTCGGTTAATTTTTCAATTTTCTCATTTAAAGAATCAATATCCGGTTTAAGGGCGGTATTTAACTGAACAATTACACCGGTAATTACACTTTTTAATTCAGAGATATCATCTGTTTTTAAAGAAACAAACGCATTTTCAAGTTCATCAATTCTGTCGGTAAGTGCGCAAATCTTGTCATCAAGTTTTAATTCCGTAAATACATTTTCTATTTCGTTAATTCTATCGGTAATTGCGCAAATTTTATCGTCAATTTTTAATTCCGTAAATACATTTTGTAATGCATCAATTTTATCGGTAATTGCTGTTATTTCATTATTAATACTGTTTGTAATTTCTTCGGGATTAAACTCTTCTTTTTCTAAATCCGCTTGAATTAAAGCTTTAATATCTTTAATATTTTCAGCAGCATTTTTATTTACCGTATCAATTTCTTTTTTTATCAATACCAAATCATTTTGAACGGAATTAAGAGTTGAACCTGCCGCATCAATCCACTCTGCTGTATAAACAAATGCACTGTTTAAATTTTTATTGGTAATGACAATATTTTGAAGTAATGAGGTTAAACCTGATATTTTTTCAGCCACCAATTCATATTTTAATTCGGGATTAAAAGCATTTTTTTGTTCATCTAATTGCATAAGTGCGGATTTAAATTCTTGCAGACATTCTTTAAATTCCTTGTTTGCATCATCTGCCGAAAGAATCAATTTATTTGTTCTTATACTTATGCTTGAAATATCGTCATTTAATTCAGAAAAGCGCTCTTTTAACGCGTTAATATCACCGGAAGTAATTTTGGTATTATCTTCCATATATTTATGCATTTTTAAAAAGTCGGATTCAATATCGAGCAGGGTATAAATATAAGAATCTGTATCTGTTTTTGTTTGACTGGTGATAGCATGTAATTCACCTGATAATTCCGATAATTTTTCTTTAATATCAGGTATATCCGAAATAATTTGATTTGCATTTTCGAGAGTTTGCGAAAGTTCATCTATTTTAATATTAAGATTATTACTTGTTAAAGTATATTTTGAATCTAAATCTTCACTCTGTTTAGAAATACTATCTAATTTATTAGCCCATTGGTTAAGCCCTGCAATATTTTCATAAATAACATCAATTTTAGATTCAATAGAACCGTTTTCAAATACTAAGTTTAATTGAGAAATTTTATCTTGAATTGAATCAATTTTGCTTGCCCATTCATTTATTGCAGATAAATTTTCATAAACAATATCCATTTTATTAGCAAGGTCATCGAAATCAAATTCCTCGGATAAAGAGGAATCCAACCTGTTTTTTACATCATATAAGATATTGGAAATATTTTTTGTTTCTTCAAGATATTTACCCAATTCGGAGATTTTATCTTGAATATTACTGATTCTTTCTTCCGATACACTATTATGAATATTTTCAACTTTATTTTTTATATAGTCGACCTTATC
Organism: Candidatus Gastranaerophilales bacterium; assembly: GCA_021201175.1. GTDB lineage: Bacteria > Cyanobacteriota > Vampirovibrionia > Gastranaerophilales > Gastranaerophilaceae > Avigastranaerophilus. Next base: position 3,760 of record JAJQFK010000128.1, read on the forward strand.
TTCAGAAACAGATTTGCTAATAGAATCAACTTTATTTTTTATATAGTCAACCTTATCTTCAGAAACAGATTTACTAATAGAATCAATTTTATTTTTTATATCATCGATTTTTTCTTCTGAAACAGCGTCATTGATAGAATTGACTTTATCTTTTATATCACTGATTTTTTCTGAATTATCAGCCTGAACAAGATAAGAAAGCTTATCTTCCATTTCTTTTGCAGAAGAATCAATATTATCAATTTTAGCTGTCCAAATATTCAAAGCGGATATATTTTCATAAATAATATCAACTTTTTCAGAAACGTCATCAAAGTCAATATTCTCACCCAATCTGGCATATACATTCTCAATTGATTTATTAATATAACCGACTTTTTCAATCCAGGTATTTATAATATTCTGACTGTCATATATTTCTCTGATTTTAGTTATTTGATTTTCAAAATCTTTATTTTTAAATTCGCTTTGAAAT
>JAJQFK010000241.1 GCA_021201175.1 Candidatus Gastranaerophilales bacterium
AATAGATAGAGAATTAGTTAGAAAATATGCAAAACTTAAAATGGATAATCCTGATACAACAAAATTAGTTGATTCTCAAAAAATGTTATCTGCAATGAATGATTATGCTATGATGCAAAGAAGCATGATTGATATGAATTCAAAATTAAAAGATATCTGTTCTGATGTAACATCAAAATCTGTAGTATACTTGAGATTAAGATTTAATCCGCCGCAAAGAAAAAGACAATAGTTTGTAAAGAATAAATAATCAAAATAAAAAATAATTTAAAAATGGTTAACTTTTTAATTACAATAATAAAGGTTAACCATTTTAGTGTGAAGAATTATGGAAAAATATATACTTGCGTCATCTTCGCCAAGGCGGAAACAAATATTGACAGATATGGGAATTTTGTTTAATATACAACTCCCTGATTATGATGAAGATATTATAAATAAAACATTTAGTTATGAACTAATAAAAAATACTGCACAAAAAAAGGGTGAGTCTGTAATTAAAAAAGTTAATTCCGGCTCAATTGTAATAAGTGCAGATACGGTAGTAGTAAATGATAATAAAATACTGGGGAAACCTAAAGATTTTGATGAAGCATGTGCAATGCTGAAACAATTGAGCGGAAAAACTCATAAGGTTGTTACGGCAGTTTGTATAATAGATAGTCGTACAAATAAACAATATACACAGGCAGAAACAAGCGAAGTTACATTTAATAAAATTTCGGAAAATGAAATAAAACGATATATTACTGAATATAAACCGTTTGATAAGGCAGGTTCATACGGCATACAGGAATTACCGGAGAACTTTATTAAAAATGTACAGGGAGAATATGATAATATAGTAGGACTTCCTTCAAAAATGTTATCAAAAATGCTGTCAGATATTACATCGAGAAAAGTTTAGTGTAAAATATTAATAAAAGGAATTGTGAAGGAGAAAAATATGGACAGTGCATTGCTGGTAAAAGAAAAGATAAGAAATATAAAGGATTTTCCCCAAAAAGGAATAATTTTCAGAGATATAACAACTGCTATAAAAGATAAAAATGCACTAAGAGAAATGATAAATTTTTTGACCGAAAAATTTATAGATAAAGGAATAGATTACGTTGCCGTAGTGGAATCAAGAGGTTTTGTGTTCGGGAGCGCATTAGCATACAACATAAATGCAGGATGTATATTAATAAGAAAACCAGGAAAACTTCCGGCAGAAACAATAGGTGAAGAATATACGCTGGAATACGGAACTGACCGTCTTGAGGTTCATAAAGATGCAATAGAATCGGGGAAAAAAGTTATAGTTGTAGATGATCTTCTTGCTACGGGCGGAACTGTTGCAGCAGCGTGCAGACTCTTAAAAAGAGCAGGCGCAGATGTTAAATCAGCAGCTTTTATTGTAGAGTTATCGGAATTGAACGGAAGAAAAAATCTGCCGCAGGATATAGAAGTAGTTTCAATGATAACTTATTAATTTCGGGAAGTAATTAATGGGTGACGAGAATAAACAATACGAAGCCAGCCAGCAGAAATTGCAAAAAGCCAGAAAAGAAGGTCAGGTAGTCAAATCAAAAGATTTTTCAATGGCGCTTGCTTTGCTTGTTATGTTTATAGCGATAATAAAACTTGCGCCTTTTATTTGGGATCAAATATCAATACTTTTTATATATCTCTATGACAAAATACCTGACAAACATATAGAAGATATAGGGTATGTACATTTAGCCACAGCCGTTTTAATCCCCACTTTTTTAATAATAGGTCCTATACTTGTATTAGCCGCATTTATAGCAATTTTAGGAGATTTTATACAGGTTGGACCTCTGGTAACAACAAAACCGTTAGAACCTAATCTGGACAAACTGAACCCTACAAAATACTTTAAAAATTTAATGTCACCAAAAACAGCTTTTGAGCTTGTAAAAAATATAGTAAAAGTGGCGCTATTGGGATTTATCGGCTGGATGGTGTATAATTCTCATCTTGAAGCAATTATTGGTTTAATTAACATAGAAAATAGTTTCGCCATATTAAATGAGTTCGGTTCTTTAATAATAGATTTCGTAATGAAGGCGGGAATAGCTTTTTTAATAATAGCGGCGGCTGATTACGGAATGGTGCGCTGGAAGTTTTTACAGGATCAGAAGATGTCGTTTAAAGAGGTGAAAGATGAATATAAAAACTCCGAAGGCGACCCTAATGTAAAAGCGGCATTAAGGCAAAGACGTCAGCAAATGATGCAAAAGAAGATGATGGATTCTGTACCTGATGCTGATTTTGTTGTTACAAATCCGACTCATATTGCATGTGCGTTAAAATATGATCCTCAAAATATGGAATCTCCAAAATTATTAGCAAAGGGAAGCGAATTATTCGCAAAAAAAATAATAGAAATTGCAAGAGAGCATACGGTTCCGGTCATAGAAAATCCGCCTGTTGCAAGGGCTATTTACCGTATGGTAGAAGTAAATGCTTTGATACCTCCGGAGTTATATAAAGCCGTTGCTGAAATATTGATTTTTGTATATAATTTGCGAAATACGCAAAAAGGTAGTAATATAAAGTAAAAGACAGTTAAGTTATAAAAATGCACGAAAAAATTAAAGATTACATTGATATAATCGAAAAGGTTGCAAGGGTAGAGCATAAGCGTATTCCTTCCCACATGGTGGATTACGAGGAACTTGTAAGTATTGGTATTATTGCTATTCAAATTATGATAAAAGATAAAACCGATGAACAGCTTGCAAGGTATAATAATGCTTATATAGCGACAGCGGTGCGTTGGGCAATAAGAAATGAATTAAGAAACCGCTATAAATGGTATTCGTTAAAACATTCAAATACGGATTCGGAAGAAGATAGTAATCTTTCAGAGGATGAAGGAAATGAAATAACTCCCGGAAAGGTTAGAGAGGCGGTTTATGAAACTATTTTATCTATAGATAGTTTAGCGGCAGCTGCATCCGATAATGATTCGCCGTTTGATTTTATAAAAGACCCTTCTGCGCAGCCTGATGAAAAAGCGGAAATTTCAGAATTAGGCCGCGTTATAAGAGAAGCTATTGCTAAACTGCCACAAAAGGAAAGAACTATTATTGAATACAGATTTTACCGCAATATGCAGGTTAAAGAAATTGCAGTACGCGTAGGACTCTCATCTTCACGAATCACAAGAATAATTCAGGCAGCTTTGAATACTGTAAGAGAATACCTGAATAAAAAAGATCATTATGATTATTAATCTGTCGGGAGGGGGAACTTCCGCATTGTCAAGACAGATAAAAGACTTCCGCAGACTTTTTCACCATTTTGGTATTTAAATATTTAAAACCCTAAAACCAATTTACTTTGAACGGTTTTAGGGCTTTAAGTTGTTTAAATATTTTATTTTATGAATCTTCGATAGGGTAATCTTCTCCGCCGCATTCAGCTCCCTCGCAGACTTTTACCCAGCGTTTGCCACGTCCGAGAGTTTGTATTTTAAAGTAGAAAACATCTTCGCCAATTGTATTCGGGTCTTTTTCTCCGTTTGTATCAAACAGTATTTTTACTGTATCATAGCCACCATCATACCACATATCAATAATTGCAGTACCATCATTAAGGACATAAATTTTTTTATATGTTGATTCTCCTCCGGAATCACCTGCTCCTGTTAAAGTGTATGTAGTGCTTGTTTCAGTAACAGGCAGGTATTTCAAAATTTTTGTTGCATCTAAATAATTATAAATAGTTCTTGAACCTTTGGAACCGGTAAGTTTAGATTTATTATTGTGAATAACGCCTCTGCGTTTTTCCATTATAGCTAAATTTAATGCTTGGGAAAGAACAGATTGGAATTTCTTTTTTCTTGCTTCGGCTTCTTGTTCTTCATAACTCGCCATTAAAGTTGGAATTGTCATTGCTGCAACTACACCTATAATAACGAGGGTAACCAGAACTTCCGCTAAGGTGAATGCGGGTTTTGTTTTTGTATTTTGCCGGATATTTTTACAAGGGGTTACGAAATGTGAAAATCCCCCCCCCCGTGCGGTATTTAACATTGTCCATAGTAATATCTCCTGTTTACTGATACATTTTTATTATAACAGATTTATTTCATTTTATAAATATATTTATAAGAAATATTTAATTAGTTGCGAAGGTGCAATTTTTGCACGAATCAATATTAAAAACCAATAAAAAAGAATAAGTTTGAAACAAAGCGGGAATCTTTTGTATATTGC
>JAJQFK010000025.1 GCA_021201175.1 Candidatus Gastranaerophilales bacterium
CAGAAGCTTTGAATGTATCAGAGAAAGATTTGTTTGATTTTTCCGAAATGGAATAGTTATTAACAGAGTACCGGACTGATATTAGTCTTGAATTCCCTTTGCGCTCAAGCTTGTCAGCTGTACTGCGTTCCGCATACCGGCTCATTATTTCGCCTTCTGCTCAATAATTCCCTTTGTAACTTTGTTGTCAATACAAATTTCAAACGGCGAAAATGCGCTCGACACCGGATTATATATTTTCTAATGTTATTTTTCTAACGGGGATTTTTTAATTCCATTATATAATCGTCCATTACAAAGCCATTTCCAATATCGGTTACAACCGAATCTATAATCTTAAAATTCCATTTTTCATAGGCTTTAATAGTATTTGTATTATATTTATTTACTGTAAGTCTTATGGAGTTTTTATTAAATTTTGATGATAGTTTGATGACCTCTAAAAGTGATTTTTTCCCGAACCCTAATCCTCTAAAATCCTTTTTTATATAGAGTTTTGACAGAAAAAAATAATCTTCTTTAGATGCGGCGCCAAAATAACCTATTTGAGTATTTCCTTCTTTAATTATGTTGTAAATATAGTTTTCGTTTTCAATTTGTTCTCTTATTGCGTTATAAGATTGGAATTTTTCTACCATATAATCTATTTGCTCCGGAGTAAGAATAGCCGGCCAATATTCGTGCCAGATTGAATGGGCAAGAGCAGCAAGTTTTTTTATTTCGTCGTCCGATTTAATATTAATAAATTCCATTATAACTACCTCCTAAACCGGTTTGAATGCTGAATATACAAGACTTGAAAAATCTTCAAAATAACTGATTTGAGTAGCACTGCCTGTTGGTATGTATACTTTAAACGTACTGTTGTCAGGAATATTTAATGCATTTGCAACCGCGGCTTGAATAACATCACTATGTGTAACCACTATAAGCCGTTTATTAATATTTTTATTTATGATTTCATTTATAGTTTGATTTATTCTTTTATTGAACTCTCCGGAGGATTCTGCACCTTGGGGAATAAAATTATCAGAATTCTGAAAATATTCTTTTAACATATCCGGATATTTTAATTCAATCTCTTTAAAAGAAAGTCCGCTCCATTCACCTGATTTTCTGCTTGTTAAAGTATCGATAATTTCAAAATCTCGCCGGCAGATATCAGAAATAATTCTTGCACTTTGTACGGTTCTCAAAGCAGAACTAACATATATATTATCTATTTTTAAACCTTTATTATTAACCCAATTGGCAATTTTTTCCGCTTCAACCCTTCCTGTGCCGTTTAAAGGCGGAAATGCTTCATTGTCGAAAAACCTGTTTTCTTCAGTATTTATAGTTGCTCCGTGGCAAATAAAAGTTATTTTACATTTTCTGTTAAAAATCATTTAATTATTCCAACTTCCATTATCATTATAATATTTTAATTTTGATATATCAATATCTTCATGTTCAAGAAGCTTGATTTTAGTATCTATACCGGCGGCATATCCTGTTAAATTACCCCCGTATCCAATAACTCTGTGACAGGGAACAACAATAGAAACAGGATTCCGTGAAATTGCCGAACCTATTGCGCGTGCTGCCATTTTGGATTTGTTCATTTTTAGCGCAATTTGTCCGTATGTTTCGATTTTTCCGTATGGAATATCGCAAAGAATTTTCCACACGGATTTTTGAAAACTTGAGCCTGTAAGTTTTAATGGTAATTCATTAATATTTGGTTTTTGATGAGCAAAATATCTGTCCAACCAATCTTTTACCTGTATCAATATTGGGAGGTCATTATTTTTTTCATAATGTTCGCCAAGAAAATCCGCGAAATACTTTTGCCCGTTAAACCATAGACCGCAAAGATTTTTTCCGTCACTTGCAATTGTTATTTTTTTTATCGGGCATAAATATTCTGAAATATAATACATAATTTGTTTATTTGGCTGAAACTTTTGTTATATTTCTCTTTAACAAATCTTCCAGAATTTGGGAGCAATCTGCAACCATACCGGCGCAATGCTGTTTGCGTTCCGGCGAATGAAATTCAAATCCGGCACTTAACACTTTACAACAATTTACCTTATATTTTTGAGCGTGTATTTCATTAAATTCTTTTACAAGTGCTCTTGCTTTCATTCCGTCTTTATCTTTATCATTTCTTCCGAACATTGCACCAATGACCATTGCAGCACCGGCAACAGCCCCGCATACACATTTAATGCCCATTCCGCCCGAAAAAGCAGTTGCTATCGCTAAAGCCTCCTGTGAAATATATCCCTTATCTGCTGCTGCTTTAACAATTGATTCAGAACACGAATACCCCTGCATAAAATATTTTACTGATTGTTCTTTCATAAAATGTTCTCCTTTTATGTGTCTGACACCGGATTATATTTGAACCTCTATTATACAGCAGACTGAACTTGCTGTTCATTTTTTTTCTTATAAAATTTACGACGTTTCATAAGGTCAACAAAAGCTTCTAACCTTGTTATATAGCCTGCACGTCCGGTTTGTTCATCCATAATTAAAGTTAAAATGGGTATTTCGCAATTTTCCCTCATTGCAGGAAATATATTTTGCGACATTATTTCCGGCATACAGGTAAACGGGCTAATATGAATTATTCCGTCTATTCCCCGTTCGTCGGCATAAGCTACATCGCTGACAGATTCAAGTGCGTCACCGCCTATATCGCGCATTAAGTATGGTTTTGCCATTCTAAATGCCCGTTCAAGATGTGTTTCTCCCTTCTTAAAACACTTCGGAATAATAGCATCTTTTATAAAGCTTGAAACCGTAAGGCTTCTTCTTGTTTGTACTCCCATTCTTCCAAGTTCTTTTTCTATATTCTGGTTTGAAAAAGTATCTTGTACTAAAAATATTTCACCGGTAATATCAACGGTCACAACTTCTTTATCTTTATCGTAAGGAGTTTGTTTTAATTCCTCAACGGCTGCTTTTTCCGCTTTTTTTAATGATTTTATATCATCGGCTTCTGTTATCATTCTTAATGCTTTATGATAGTGTCTTTCGGCTGTTCCGACGGTAAGTTCTCTTGCTCTATAGTACGAAAACAGGTTTTCTATTCTGTCTAACACAAATACTTTTCTTACGGCAATATTTATTGCTTGAATAAGAATTATAGGATTTTTTACTCCTGATAATCCCGTAAGGAATTTATATATACCTTTAAAGCCGTCATAAAGCTGTAATTCCGTATATTTATCCTCATGACCCATATCTTTCAATACATTTTTAATACTCTGCCCGTATTCTCCAAGTCTGCATATCCCCGGAGATGAAATCATAGCAACATAATCCGCACCGTTTTCTATTGCTTGAATAAAGTTCCCGAGTATAAGTTTATATGGCAGACATATAGAATCGGGGCTGTATTTAGAGCCGATTTCAAGTGTCTTTTTACTTGTGATTGGCGGAATAAAAGGTTCAACTCCCAACTTTTTCAGTGCCGCCGCCCATGCTATATATACATTTCCCATGTGAGGAAACGCAGCTTTTATTTTACGTTTTTCAGTCATTTCCCTTATACTTTCAATAAATAGCCGCCATTATCAGCATTTTGTAAAATATCTTCATTAAGTTTACTTCTAAGATTTTTAATATATTTATATACATAATCTCTCGGTAATTCAAGAATTTTTGCCAAATCTTTTGCATAAACTATTGTATTTTTATTGGCGTAAAAATGGTCAAAAACCATCTGTTCGCGCGAGGTTAATGCTTTCTTAAATGAAAAATTTACAGTTTCTTCATTTTGTACTGATTTATCTTCTTCTTTTGCCGGCTGTGCTTTTTTCTTTTGTACCGGTTTATTTTCTTTTTTTGTTTGTACCGGTTCTTTTGTAATTGTTATTTCCTGTTTGGATTCTTGTATTTCCTTTTCACGATTAAATGATTTTAGCGCGAAGGAATGAATTTTTTCTGTCGGCGGAGCATATTTATCATTAGTCATTGAATTAAGCGACCTTAACATTACTGTATCGACAATACTGTCATCGTGTTGTTCGGATTGTATAATTTTCCCTAATCTTGCAGCATATTCTTCAAGCGTAATGCGTTCAAGCGAACTTCTCCATTTACGTATTTCTTCCTTGCTCAAATATTCAGGCATACCTAAAATCTCCTTGACTCTAAATCTCTAAACTGTTCGGGATTAATCTCTCTGATGATTATTAAATATCTTCATATAACCG
>JAJQFK010000157.1 GCA_021201175.1 Candidatus Gastranaerophilales bacterium
ACAGCGTCATTGCGAGAAAATCTTTGATTTTCGTGGCAATCTCTTACTATATTTTCTAGTTTGCTTTACTGTGTACAGCAAAGACGGTTCAATGTTCGGAATTTCGCTCATATACCATATCGCGAAATTTTCTCGGACAACCTAAATTACTTTTGTAATTTTGTCGTTCTGCTGACTTTTTTACATTTTCGTGCGGATTGTTTTCGGCACAGCACACGTGCAAAAATTCGCTCCTGAAAAAGACGTCGTTGGATTAAACAATAAGAATTTCCAGCCGGTTGCAATTTTTTACGCAAACCATTTGCGTAAATCAGTTTATTCTCCTCGAATAATATCTATACCTTTTTGTCCTTGTTTGAGCAGTCCGTAATAATATTCTAATTCCTGTTCGTTAGCATTATTTAATATTTGCATTGACTTTATATAAAAAGGGTTGTCGTTTACTGATACATTTTCAAGATTAATTCCTGCGGTTTCAATGTTTAAATCCAAAACTTTTAAAATTTTGTTTAAAGTATCGAAACTGGGTCTATAAGTGCCTAATTCCAACTTTGAAATATGCTTTTCATGGACTCCTGCAAGTTCCGCCAGTTTAGCCTGTGTTAAACCTTTTGATTTTCTGATTTGCTGTAATTTCTTTCCAAAAACATTTGTTTTAACCATGTATTAACCTCTATATAATTGTATAAATTTGGGCATTTACCTTAAACAACGTATATTGAGAATCTGGTTGTACAAAAGTATCAGATTTATGATATAATATTGATTGGTTATTGACATTATACAGGGAAGTGAATATGAAAAATCATGGTTTTACATTATCAGAAGTTCTTATTACTCTGGTTATTATCGGAATAATTGCGGCTGTTACCGTTCCGACTCTTATGGCAAATTACAAAAAACAAGAAACTTCTTCAAGATTAAAAAAATTTTATTCTAACCTTTCTCAGGCTGTAAGACTAGCTGAAATAGAAAATCCGGGGTTTATGAAATCTACCTATAGTGCGAGAATTAATGACACTGCAAATTGGTGGAATGATACAATAGGCAAATACATGCCGGTAACAAAACAAGAAAATACCTCTTATGTAATTAAGTCTACATCTGATGGAGATTATACCCCCGATTATATTTATACATTTAATGACGGATCTTTTATTGCAGCCTTTTCTACTTATAAATGTGTTTCTGGAATTAGTTTCTATTATGACATTAACGGTCAAAAATCCCCTAACACATCTTCAAAAGATGTATTTTACTTTCATATTGGACAATATGACGAATCTTCACAAAAAATACATTTAACAAAAGTGTGCAGTGGGGAGGGTTGCACTACTAGATGGAATAGAAATAATACACTTAAAAGTTGTCAAAACCACATCGATTATACATCAGCATGTACTACGTTATTACAACTTGACGGTTGGGAGGTAAAAGACGATTATCCATGGTTATGAAGCATTCGTGCAATTATTTGCACGAATAAATATTAAATAACCTGTATAAAAAATAAGTTTAAAACAAAACGAAAGTCTTTTGTATATGACTTATTTAAAGATTTTTTAAATTCAAATTTTGTCCTCCGGACAGAATCAGTTAATATCAGCGACGCTGACACCATCGCCGCCCTCTGCATTTTCTCCGGGGCGAAATTTTGCTACATAAGGAGAATGCATTAGGTACTCGCGAATAACTTGTTTAAGCGCGCCTGTTCCATGCCCGTGTATTATGTATATTGGACTAAGATTGTATAAACTTGCTTTATCAAGATACGCTTCTAACTCGTCTAACGCTTCTTCACATCTGTATCCGCGCAAATCCAGTGTTTGAGAAAGATTCCGTTTTTCAATACTGAAATCCTTTTTATATACACCTTTTGCTTTTAAATCTTGCTTTATCAAGTTTTTGTTTAAAACTGCCAGTTTGTTTTGTTTTATTTTTGTTTTCAATTGCCCCATTTGGATTTGAACATTTTTATTTTTGTCAGGTAAAGAAAGTATTGTAACTTCTTGATTTAAATCAGTTACCATTGCTTTATCACCTATTTTTGCGAGTGACCAATCGATAGGTGTATATTTTTCCGATAATTCGCTTTCATCCTTATGGAAATCAGACCTCAATGCAGTTTCAATCCCTGCAAGCCGGTTAAAACTTCGGCGGGCGATTTTTTCTGATTTTTCTTCGCGCATTTGTTTTAATATTTCTTTTATTTCTTCACGCGCTTCGTCAATAGAGGTTTCGTATTTTTTCTTATATATAGAAATATTTTTCTTTTTTTCCTTTTTTATTTCAGCTAATTTATCAGTTAAACTCTGTTCTAACCGTCTTACATTTTCTTCTTTTTGGTCAATAATTTTTTTGGAATCAGATAGTTCCTGCTGGGTTTTTTGAAGTTCTTCAAGCACTTTTGCAGTTGTATCTTTTTGATTGAAATAAATGTCTTTTGCAGTATTTATTATTTCGTCTTTTAAACCAAGATTTTTTCCGATAGCTATTGCATTACTTGCCCCCGGAATCCCTATCAATAATTTGTATGAGGGTTGCAGGGTATTTATATTAAATTCGACGGAGGCATTAATAAATCCATGTTTTAAATATGCAAGTGATTTTAGTTCTCCGTAATGAGTTGTTGCAATTGTAAAAGCCCCGTGAATTTGGAGATATTCCAATATTGACTGTGCAAGAGAAGCCCCCTCTTTTGGATCGGTTCCCGCTGATATTTCATCTAATAAAACAAGCGTTTCATTATCAGCATGATTAATTATATTTACAATATTTTTCATATGAGAAGAAAATGTTGAAAGATTTTGTATTATGCTTTGTTCATCTCCGATATCGGCATATATTTTTTTAAACGGATAAATTTGAGCTTCATAACATGGAATATGAAGTCCGGCTTTTGTCATGATAGTGCATAATCCCGCAGTCTTTAATACTACTGTCTTTCCGCCGGTATTAGAACCGGTTATTATCATACAGTTTTTTTCAGAATCCATATAAAAATCATTTTCTATAATTTCTGTTTTGGATTTTATTAAAACAGGGTTTTTCATACATTTTAAATTTATTAATTTTTTATCTGAAACTTTTGCGGCACAGCCGTCAAAAGAGGCTGAATATTTTGCTTTCGCGAAAATAAAATCCAACTCTGTTAGTTGTTCATTTGTTGTTTTTATTTCATCAAAATAATTGCCTATTTCATTTGATAAAGATTTTAATATCTTTTCAATTTCGACTTTTATTTCTATTTCCGCTTGCCGGATTTTGTTATTTAACCCCACAAATATTTCCGGTTCTATAAAAAATGTCTGGTTGCTTTGCGAGATGTCATGGACAATTCCTGCTACTTTATTTTTGCATTCAGCTTTAACTTGAAATACAGTTCTTCCGTCACGCTGAGTATATATTGTATCTTGCAGATTTGAGGTAAAATCAGGATTTTGAAGCATGCCGGCAGCGCACGAGCGCACATTTTCGGTAGTATCTCTTAATGTTTGGTATAACTTCTTTAATTCCGGAGTCGCATTTTCCTTTACTGTTCCAGCAGGTGTAAATGTATTAAAGATTCTATCTTCTAAGTCTTTGTTTGTGTATAATATATTTTTTAATTCTGAAAGTTCAAAAAAATCTTTTGATATACTATCCAGAAAATTTCTCATTAATCTTGAACAATTCAAAGTTTTTGCAATGTTTAATATTTCTTCTTCATTCAATCGCAGTTTCTTTTTTGCGTCTATAAGACTTTGTTCTATCTCGTATATATTTTCTAATGGGATATTTAACGCATTATTTATAATTATTCTTGCCTGTGAGGTTAATATAAGTTCATGGTTAATGGTATTAACATCTTCATAAACAGGAGTATTTAAACATCTTTCAACCCCAGCACTGCTTATTGCATATTCGCTTAAATATTTTAATACTTTATCAAATTCTAAAAGTTCTGTTGTTTTCATATTTTTTACATTTAATCCAGATTTGAAACTATAAGATAAAGAAAACGAGTTGTTTTTTCATCAAGAATATCAACTTTTTTACGAATTTTTTGTTTTAAAGCTTCCGGACTGTCATAGTAATCATTTTCAAATAATGATTGAATTGGAACATTGAGTGAATCGGCAATTTTTTTTAAAGTTTCAAGTGACGGATATGCTTGCCCCATTTCTATTTTTACCATTTGCCTCGGACTTATAT
>JAJQFK010000022.1 GCA_021201175.1 Candidatus Gastranaerophilales bacterium
CTATTTATTGTGTACAATGTTTCCATATATAAACTCCTTACCTGCCGTATTAATGCATATCAATGGCAAAATTTGCTATTTTTTTCTCAAATATGAATTTTTGTAAACAATTGGGATTGCTTAACACTTTATATTCAAATTACTAAAAACACGAAAAGACGTTCGGTAGATATTTCCAATAAATATTAAGAGAAGTTAATACTTAGAGAATGCTTATTTTGTTAATGCCATTATTATTTTGTAAAAGTCTTCTATTTTGGCAGGGTTTTCATTCATTGTTTTATTTATCTGCTCTATTAAATTTTCCGGTGAGTTTTTATGCTCAAAATCAAATACTTCTGTGAAGGAGCTTTCTAAAACATTCAAAATATTTTCAAGATTTATCATTGAAGGATAATTTTTGCCGTTTTCTATATTGCTTATTGTGGCTGGTTCAACAGCAATGAGTTCCGCCAATTTTTCTTGATTTATACCTTTTCGCTTTCTCAATTCTCTTATTCTGCTGCCGAGTAATTTCTTTTTATCCATTTTTGCTCCTTATTTCAAATCTATTGCTTTTATATACAAAAATGAACTAAATACATCTTAATATTTTCTTGAAAATTAAAATATATTTAATTATTATAAATAGGTCTTAATTTATTAAGAAAAATAAAAATGAAGTAAAAGAATAATTGAGGATTATGATAAAAAAAGGGTTTACACTTTCGGAAAGTTTAATTGCACTGGTAATTATAGGTGTTATTGCGGCAATGACAGTGCCTTTGATTTTTGCACCTTATCAAGAACAAGCAATTAAATCATCTTTAAAAAAAAATTATTCTGTTTTAAAGCAGGCTCTTGACAAATATCAGGTTGAAAATGGAGAAAGAATAAGACCGGATTCAATTGGTTCTGAGGAAGGCAAAAAATTAAAAAATATATTAATAAATTATTTATTAGTAATGTATGATTGCGGATATGGTTATACTGATTATAAAAAAGCATGTATCCCTAATAACTCTCAGAATTCAGAAGAAAGTTCCAAAAATTATAAAACATATAATGGAAAATCATATATTGATTTAACTCGTTTTGATGACGGACAATTTGTTTTAAATGACGGAAGCCTAATTTTATTTGAAAATGCAATAAAAACCTCAAGCAGAGTTTATATATCGGTAGATGTAAACGGCTATAGCAAAAAACCAAATCAACTAGGCAAAGATTTATTTATGTTTCAGCTTATGAAAGATGGGGAACTTCTGCCAATGGGAGCTAAAGATACTGACTATTACAGTGAAAATGATGAATATTGTTCAAATATTTCATCAAATAGCATGAATGGCGCAGGTTGTACTTATAAAGTTTTAAATAACTAAAATTTTCAATCAAATAAATAGTAATTGTTTGTAATTTTTTGCACGAAAAGATTATATTTCTATAAAAAAAATAAATAACCATTTCTGATAGTTATTTGATAATGTAATTTTTTCTTATGCGCATTATAAATGTTCATTATGAATAACAATTGCGTAAATAAATTATTAAAATCTCAAGATAAAAATACAAAACTTTATACTGATACTTGGACTAAAGATAGAACATATTATTCTATCGGCTGCTATAATTCAAAAAAATGGGTAGCAAATATAGTGCCGTCAGAGTTATTGCAGCGAGAAATAAAACAAGCCGTAGAAAGCATTGTGACATTAAGCGAAAGTAATATTTTTTATCAAAATTTTCCTGATGTGATAGATACACCAAATTACGGTGATAATTGGGGAAGATTAGCTAATTATATAGAGTTGAATAATCGTGCAATAGCGCAAATGGACTATGACAGAACCTGCTGCGGAATATTGAGCTGTATAAAACTATTGCCGGCAATACCGCCATCTGCTAAAAGCTGGGCAAATTGTATTATAATTTCACAAATTTTTCCCAATATATTCGGAGATAGCTACAACAAAGGAGCTTTTGAAGAAAATTCCATCTACGGAATCAAATTAAATGCCGGTTATAGCGATAATATTATTTCTTATAAAATTGCAGACAAAATATCACCCGAAGAACAGCTTCGCGCCTTTAATGATTTAGCACATTTTCGGGGTATTAAAACCGGATTCCGAACTGTAGTTTCGGCTGATCAAATAAAAATTTCTTATCCTGATAAAGAAGATGAATCTTTTAATTGGAGTAACGATTCTCACGTAGAACTTTACATAAATGAAAGTGTCAAGCTTATGAATTTAGGGTTTGAAGCTATGTTTATAGATTCCGCTAAACATATAGGCGGCTATGATTGTGAACATTATACCGGAGTCGGCAGTTTACCGGAGTATAATCAAATGCAATATATCTTGCATGAAATAAGAGCAAGAAGCGGCAAAACAACTATAAGTTTTGCCGGAGAAAAAAGCAGTGATGATTTTGAAAGATATAGATTAATGGGGCTTAATGCAGGTACTGATTTTATTACCGGTGACGATTTCAATGCCGTAAAAGAATTATCGGAAAGATTAAAATATAACAGAGTCTATGCCCCCGGAGTAGAAATTGAAAATGATAATTATGAAGGCGGCATTAGTTACGAACAAAGACTCAACAGAATTAATACAGCTTTATTCGCTTTTTATCAGGCAAGCGATAAACTGCCCAGTTTTATGCAAACAAACGATATCTTCCCTCTAAGATATGATACAAATACACATCATATAATGATGACAAATCCTTCATATTCACAAGACGGAACTCCCGAAAGTCATTGGGAAAATCTTTTTGCAAAAGATGACGGCAGATTTTATAACCACAAAGTTGCTGAACTATTTGCTCACGCACTTTGTTTGTAGAAAGGAAAAATTATGAATTTATTAAAAGAAAAAGGTATTCCGTTAGAAAAACAAATACGAACCTGGCATGATATTGTCAGACGTCCTTTTAACAGAATGGAAGCTGATTGCTATACCAGAACAAGACAAATTCTTATGAATGGTATTGAAACAGAAGCGTGGAGTTTCAAACATTGTTTAGTCAGAAAATCACAGGATAAAGAGTTAAATAAAATACTTGTAAATATAAGAAGAATAGAAGATATGCAGCAAACTACGGTTAATTGGCTTTCTCCGGTTAATCAAACCGTGTTAGATACAACATTAGGCTATGAGCAAGTAGCTGTTGATTTAACCGCATGGCTTGCCCAAAATGAACCTGATGACTATGTTAAAGAAACTTTTGATTTCGGGCTTTTAGAAGATTTTGATCATTTATACAGATATTCTCAATTCGCTTATTTAATAGAAGAAACAGACCCTAATGAAATAGTACAGCAAATGACAGATGTTTTAATCGGCAGACCTACTCAAAATCATCACAATGATAACGCTGTAAGGATAAGAAAACCCTATGATAAAGATAAAACTTCACCGATAACAAAAGTAAATATTTTAACATTAATTTCCGGTGAACAACAAACGCACAACTACTATGCGGAACATGGTTTTATGTACGGTAATACAGATTTAAAACGTTTATATGCAGAAATATGCGATGTAGAAGAAGAACACGTTACGATGTATGAAACCTTAATAGACCCGAATGAAACACCGCTTGAAAAGTGGCTTATTCATGAATTTACGGAAGCATGTAACTATTATACCTGCTATAAAGATGAACCCGATGAAAGAATAAAACTTATTTGGGAAGAAATGATGCAAATGGAAGTAGGACATTTACATGCAGCGGCAGAAATGTTCAAAAAAATAGAAAAAAGAGATCCGGAAGAAATAATAGGAACAGATGTTGTTATTCCGTGTCACTTTGAAACACAGAAAAAATATGTTGCTAATATATTGGAAAATGAAGTTGATAAAAGACTTTCAGAAGATGAAGGTTATATCAGAATAGATGAAATCCCCGAAAATTGGTCAAGCTACAAAGTTCAGGAAAAAACAGCAAAAGACGGGGCACCGTCAGAACAGGCTGTTCGATTATCTGCAAAATCAATCGGCAGAGATATTGCTTGTGCTGATGAGAAATTGTTAAACAAACAAACAGAATTGCTTGAGCGCGGACTTGAAAAAGAAGCACAAGCACCAAATACGGTACAAGTTGAAAAATATCAAAAATTTGAAAAAATACCGCCTTTGGATTTTCTAAATTAATTTTTAAAAAAAATATGCCGGTTTTAATTTTGCCGGCATATTTTTTTG
>JAJQFK010000140.1 GCA_021201175.1 Candidatus Gastranaerophilales bacterium
AGCAATCCAGTCCTAAAGATGGCAGAGATTGCCGCGCCGATAAATCGGCTCGCAACGACGCTGTAAACCGTTGGTTGAACCCCCTCGCAACGCGCAAATCTGCATTTACACTTGCAGAAGTTCTCATTACCCTTGTAATTATAGGTATTATTGCGGCAGTGACCGTTCCGACGCTTATGGCAAATTACAAAAAAAAAGAAGTATCATCAAGATTAAAGAAGTTTTATTCAACTCTTTCAAACGCTGTAAGACTTGCCGACATTGATAATCCTGGATTTATAAGGTCAACATCTTCAGCAAGAGAAACACAAAACTACGGAAACTGGTGGAAGGAAAATCTTGGTAAATACATGCCCGTAGAAGAAAAAGATAATACAACGTATAAAGTTTTTTCTGCTTCTGAAACCTCCGCTTGGACTCCATCAAAACTTTATATTTTAAACGACGGAACAATGCTTTATCCGAATAATTATAGGTATTCTTGTTCTGTTGGTTTTTATTTTGATATTAACGGAGAAAAAGCACCAAATACAAAAGGTAAAGATATTTTTCTTTTTTCAATAAGGGACTACCGTTCCGGTTTTAGCAGCCTGGAACCAAAACTAAAAAACTTACTTGTATGCCCCGGTGATGTTTGGGGTTGTTATTTGACTGCCAATGCTACCAGATTAGTAAGTAACTGTGGAGATGGCATGACAACTTATTGTACAACACTGATTTTCAAAAATGGGTGGGAAATACCTGATGATTATCCGCTGTTATAACTAATTTTTAATTATTCTAATCCAGCCTTCTGGCGCCTGAATAGTTCCAAGTTGGATACCGACAAGAGTATCGTAAAGTTTTTTTGTTATTTCTCCCATTTGTTCCATGCCGGAAGGGAATAAAATCTCATCACCGTGGTCAAATATTTTTCCAACAGGAGATAAAACAGCGGCTGTTCCGCATAGTGCACATTCTTTAAAATCTTTAACTTCTTTAAAACAGATTTCTCTTTCTTCTGCTTTAAGTCCTAAATAGTGCTGTGCAACATACATCAAAGAACGTCTTGTAATTGACGGCAAAATAGAATCCGACTTTGGAGTAACAATGGTATTATCTTTCGTTACAAAAATAAAATTAGCTCCGCCGGTTTCTTCAACTTTTGTTCTTGATGCGGAATCAAGATACATATTTTCGCTAAAACCTTGATTATGGGCGTCAACTATAGCATGCAAACTCATTGCATAATTTAAGCCAGCCTTAATATGCCCCGTTCCGTGAGGTGCAGCCCTGTCAAAATCAGACACTCTGATAACAATAGGTTTAATACCGCCTTTAAAATAAGAGCCGACAGGCGTAACAAATATTCTAAACTGATATTCATCAGCAGGTTTTACACCAATAACAGGATTTGAACCAAACATATAAGGTCTTATGTATAAAGAAGCCCCGCTTCCGTAAGGCGGAACAAAATCAATATTTTTGCGTACAGTTTCAATAACCGCCTCAACAAACCTATCTTCGGGGAAAACCGGCATTTCTAACCGTCTGCACGAATCAGCCATTCTTTTGGCATTTAAATCCGGACGAAAACATACTATTTTATTATCAACGGTAGTATAAGCCTTTAACCCCTCAAAACACGTTTGAGCATACTGTAATACTCCGGCACTTTCATTTATGGTAACATTCGGATTATCAGACATAAGTCCTTTATCCCAATTTCCGTTTTTGTATTCGGATACAAACCTGTAATCTACAGGCTGATAAGCAAAACCTAAATTATTCCAATCAATTGTTTTTTTCATAATAACCATGATTATATATTATTTTTGTTATTAAGACAATATAAGATGTCAGAAAAAAACTCACAAGAAGCGGATTTTCTAGGACATATTATTTTTTATATCAGGAATTGATTTTTTATCTATTCCTATTTTTTCAAGATAATCAAATATCGGACCTTGTTTGCCCTGTTGAATCCAGCTAAAGTCCTCCGCAATTGAATCTGCTGTCATGTTTTTATATCGGTCATAATCATTAAAGTAGATGTTAAGTCCTTCTTTCATTGCTTCATAGAATCCCTTTGCGGACAATGGTTCTTTTTTATTTGTTAAAATTCCGTTTGTTTTATCATCACGATTAATTGTATCAACAAGTCCGCCAACGGCGCTTGCAATAACGGGAGTTCCGACCGCAAGTGCTTCCCCTTGCGTTAATCCGCAAGGTTCAAATACGCTTGGCATTAAAAAGAAATCAGATGCCGCCGTCATTGCAGTCATGGGCACAAATCCATGCGCAAATACTACTCTGTTTGAATCCTCTTGTGAAAGTCTGTTATTTTTTAAATTTTCTATATGTTTTCTTTGTGCGCCGCTTTCTCCGTCCTGTCCGGCTATATAAAATATCGGTTTCGGCTTTCCGGGAAAGTCTTTATCCCAATTTTTCATAAGCATATCTATTGAATCTGCTAAAATATCTATGCCTTTTTGTGACACAAGCCGTCCAACGGAAGTAAATACCGGAGTTTCAAGTAATTCGGAGTCAGAAAGCAACGGCAGTTGTGTTTTTCCGTCTTTATCAACAAATTCAAGTTTAGAAGATAATTTTCTTATATTTTCCACTTCTTCTGATGTGTTGTCGAGGTCATTTTTCTTTGAAAGCGGCAAGATGTAGTTATTGTAAAAATTAATTTTATTTTCTTGTCTTGCATTTATTAGTTCATCGATTGAAGAATTTTTATTATACATTTTAAAATCGAGTCCGGTAAGCTTTTTTATATTATCCTTCTTGGCTTCAACAGAAATATTATTAAAGTCATTTCCGTTAATAATACCGGCAAGGGAACCCGAATTGTTTCTTTGATTAAGCGCCCATCTTAGTTCGCCGGATAATTCCGGATGGTCATCAGAAATTAGTTCCTCCGCATAATTTTGTGAAACAGGATGGAAATAATCACTTAGACATATACCCATATTAAGCAGATTTGTATGGTTTGAACCTGAATCATGCATATTAATTAAAAGAACGTTATCAAGGTTCTTAAGACCGAAATCGTACGGATTTGTCATTGAAGCGTTTGTTCTTGCATTTTGGACGATATCCAGAGCAAAATTATCAAATAACGTATTAAGAATATTTGTGGTAGATTCGCGTCTTTGTTCGTCATTATTGTTATTTCTTGTCGAACCTTGATACATTGCATTGTGACCTATAGTAATTATATTTATATCCGATAACTTTTTAGTGGCATTATCATTAAGCTGTCCGTATGCATTTTCCATTGGTGCTTTATATCTCATAAGCGCCGCAACGGGGGAAGCCTGCCAGTCGTTTAAAATTATTCCGTCAGGGGATTTAATTGAATCAAATGCATTTTTATCGCTTATTACTATATCTTTAACACTTTTTATATCTTCTTTTGCTTTCGCGAATTCATATACTGCTTTTGAGAAAAAGGCAAATTTCTCCGGTTCTTCCGTCTTTTCGCTGCTTTGATATATAGTACCGTTGAAATAGTTATCGTTTTTTATAAATACTAACTGTTTGTCGTTTCCGTCTTTATCTTTTGAATCAGAAACAAAAATTTCAACATCTTCTGTTTTGGATTTGCCGTCTTGAAAAGTATCAAGTTTGAAAGAAGCCGCTTTTTTAAGTTCAAAATCGTGTCCTTTGTAAGAATATGAATAATTGCCGTTTTCCTCTTTAAAACTTGCTATGCCCTTTTGCTGATACATTGGAATAAATGCCGGCATGTTTATCCCTAATTTTACGGCATTATTTTGTATTTCAACCGGAACTGAGCCTAAACCGCCTTCTTTGATTGGAGCAAATTCCGATGTTATTGACCAGAGAACCGGATTTTTAGAAGTAATCGGCGATATTTTCGGAGAATTATATAGCCGCTGCGAAGCAGAGTTTTGTATTTTTTCTATTGCTTTAGAATATTTTTGAGAATTTTTATTTAAAGAATCAGAATTTTTTAAGAGCGGTATTCCTTCAAAATTTTCGGTATACTTTTTAGCAAGACTGTTTGTATTTAATGGACGGGCTTGTTGTGCAGTATTTAATGCTGTTATTAACGTATTTTCCAGATCAGTAAATCTTTTGCGTATAGCCGTTGAAATATAGTCTTTATCTTCACTTGAAAGTTTTCCGGCTTGGAAT
>JAJQFK010000260.1 GCA_021201175.1 Candidatus Gastranaerophilales bacterium
TCACCTGTTACCGTCCATTATTACGGCTATGTGCCGTAATTTTATTTCCTTAATAAACTTTAAAATATTTTCATTTTTATTTATAATTACAAGCATAAATTATCACTCTTAAAAGCATTATAAAATAAAAATGATTTATAAAAAATCAAAATATTTTCTTTTTTGGTATTAATTAATTTAGTTCAAAATTATATTCAAATAATTAAATCTTTTTGGAGTTGGAAAAGTTCAAAAGTATTTTCAAGCAGCATTGCTATTGTCATAGGTCCAACTCCTCCCGGAACGGGAGTAATATAGGAAGTTTTATTTATAACTCCCGCAAAATCCACATCACCTGTAAGACCGCAATCTGTTCTGTTAATACCAACATCTATAACTACAGCTCCATGAGGAATATACTCCGGCGTAAGGAACTTAGAACTTCCTGCTGCCGATATTATTATTTCGGAATTATTAGAAATGTCTTTCAAATTTTTTGTATAACTATTTGCCATGATAACCGTGGCATTTTTTTTCTGGCATAATATGGAAACAGGTTTGCCCACTATATTTGATCTTCCGATAACAAGAACCTTTTTCCCTTCAAGACTAATATTATATTCATCAAGAAGTCTTATTATTCCTTTAGGAGTGCAAGGAACGGCATAGGGCTTATATCCCAGTGCAAGCCGCCCAAAATTATATGATGTAAAACCGTCAACATCTTTTATTGGCTCAATTGCTTCTAATATTTTTTGTTTATTTATGTGGTTGGGGAGCGGAAGTTGTATTAATATTGCGTTTATACTTGAATCTTCATTCAAAATGTATATATGTTCAAGAATATTTTCTTCTGTTGCATTTTCAGGCAATGGAATTAGTATTGATTCAAAACCGGCATATTCCGCTTTTTTTTGTTTATTTCGCACATATATTTGGCTGGCGGGATTATTTCCCGCTAATAATACAGCCAACTTCGGTTTTTTTATAAGCACGGATGTTTTTTCTTTTAGATTTTCGATAATTTTTTCGGAAAGTTTTTTCCCATCCAGAATAATTGCCATTACACCTCCTCATTTTGAGGTATATTGAGTCTAAAATATAGTTGTTCTAATGCATTTTGTACTACTTTAGATTCTTTTGAGATTCTGTTTTGTTTTAACGAATCATCTTTGGGAATAGTACCTAAGGTTGTCAAATCATACTTATTTAACAAATCAAAAAGAGGTTCAATTTCCTGATTATTCACCTTGTTTAGAATTACTCCAAGCTGCTCGCCTGCTGCATATTTTGCACTATATTCTTCAATTCTTTTTGCCAGATGTACAGATGCTTCATTTGGTCTTGCAATTACCAGAGTTACATTTATCGGTATATCAACAAGCTGATATAAATATTTAAGGTCGAATTCACAGTCAAATATTACGAAGTCATAACGGGATATCAATTTTACCAGAGCGTCATTAATTTGTTTGGTAATCGGGCAGCGGCAATCTTTAGAACCGACTAACCAGGAAACAATTATATCGGTATTATCATCAAGGGATTCAAGAATATCTTCCAGTGCCCATTCTATGTATTCCTGTTTTGTCATGTTATCAGGGATACCTGTTTTATATTCGTGTTTTCCGCTTCTTATACCATAAATTGTCTGTCGGATATCTCTGTTAAAACTATGTCCTAACTCTCCGGTTAAGTCATTATCAAACAATAAAACAGTTTTATCCGGATGTTTTTTTCTTATAACCTGCCATAATGCCTTTGTTATTGTTGTTTTTCCGCTCCCGCTTTTTCCTGTTACGGCTATTGATACTGTCATTAATTATCTCCATATATAATCTAGTGCCGCCCGCATTTTTGTGCAAAAAACAAGCCGCTCGCTCAAATTCCGTATTGTGCTTGCTTTCGCTTTTGTTTCGGATTATTGTAAAACCTTGTTTAAACATCCAATAGTTTCATATAACGATTTTTTTTGCTCATCATCAAGCATAACCAAAGGACTTCTGACAAAAGGTTTTATTATACCGAGATAAGAAAGTGCTTCTTTTACCGGTACAGGATTTGGCGCCATAAAAAGCTTTTTAAATAACGGATAAAGTTTTAAGTGAATATTTAAAGCTTCTTCATTATTTCCTTGTTTAAAATTAGAAATCATTGTTTTCATATCTTTTCCGGAAATATGAGATGCGACACTTATGACTCCGTGGGCGCCTAAAGACATCATCGGTAATGTTAAACTATCATCACCGCAATAAATTGCAAAATCAGACGGACACATTTTTTTTATATCGCTTATCAAATCCAGATCGGAATTACTTTGTTTAACAGCAATAATATTATTAAATTCATCTGCAAGCTGTGCAATAGTCGCCGGAAGCATATTAACCCCCGTTCTGCCGGGAATGTTATATAAAATTATCGGCAGATTTACAGATTTTGCAATTTGAGAAAAATGACTATACATACCTCGCTGCGAAGGTTTATTATAGTATGGAACAACGCTTAATATTGCATCTGCTCCTAATTGCTGTGCTTTAATTGAAGATTCTACCGCTGTTTGTGTGGAATTTGATCCGGCGCCGAGAATAATTTTAACTCTGCCGTTTATAATACTTTTTACAAAACTAAATAATTCTTCTTCTTCTTTGTGTGTAAGAGTAGGAGTTTCTCCCGTGGTTCCGGCAACCAAAATGGCATCAGAACCGGTTTTTATAAGATGATTTATTAATTTTTCAAGGGCAGGATAATCAATACTTAAATCTTCTTTAAAAGGGGTTATCATTGCTGTAATAAGTTCACCCGGATTATATCTCATGTTCATCTCCTTTTTTTAAAAAACCTGCATTTCTATAACTTTTTCTGCTATTCGCACAGTATTTAGCGCAGCACCGATTCGTAAATTATCAGCTACGCACCAGAAGGAAATTGCATTATCAAAAGCAATATCTTTTCTGATTCTTCCGACATATACAGGATTTGTACCCGCTGCCATTACTGCCGTAGGAAATTCATAATTTTCTGTATCATCAATAACTTTAACACCCCATGCTTTTTCTAAAATTTCACGAGTTTTTTGAGGTGTTATTTCTTTTTCAAATTCTACCGTTACAGATTCTGAATGTCCTACGAATACAGGTACCCTCACTGCCGTACATGAAATAGGGGTATTTGGATTCAAATGAAGAATTTTTCTTGTTTCATTAGTGACCTTCATTTCTTCTTTTGTATATCCGTTTTCGCAAAAAGAATCTATTTGAGGAATACAATTGTATGCTATAGGTTTTTTAAATACTTTATTTTCAAATACTTCTTTATTATTAACGGCAATGGTATTATCGCGCAGTTCGTTAATTGCGGCAAGTCCTGCCCCTGAAACTGATTGATAAGTACTTACAACCATTCTTTTTATTTGTGCATAATCATGCAATGGTTTTAAAACTAACATTAATTGTGAAGTAGAACAATTCGGATTAGCTATAATACCTTTATGGAGTTTGATATCCTCATCATTTACGCCGGCAATAACAAGAGGCACATCTTTTTCCATTCTGAATGCGCTCGAGTTATCAATATAAACAGCCCCTCTTTTTACAGCTTCATGTGCCAATGCAAGACTTGTCGAACCGCCTGCGGATGCAAGTACAATGTTAATTCCTTCAAAAGCTTCCGGAACCGCTTCTATAACTGTATATTTTTTTCCTTTAAATTCTAATTCTTTTCCTGCACTTTTTTTACTTGCAAGAAATTTAATATCTTCAAAAACAACATTATTTTCTTCTAAAATTTCTAAAATATGTCTGCCAACTACACCAGTTGCGCCCAAAACACCTATTACCGGTTTTCTCATATATTCCGCCTTCTATTTTCTACAACAAAATTATCTGATAAATTTAATCGGATTACAAGTAAATAATAAATTTTACTAAGTCTTTGTTGCAAATAATAATATTGTTGCGGGAATACAAACACCAATCTCGAAACTGGCTGAATTCTGAATTAAACTGCAACACATTAGAATATTTTATCTTAAACTTGATTAGTTGTTGCGTGCAATTTTTTTGCACAAATGAATGTTAAACCATCTGTAAAAAAGAATAAGTTAGAAACAAAACCAAAGTCTTTTGTATATGACTTATTTAAACATAATTTAAATTCAAAATTTTGTCCT